>CAYVKM010000003.1:94071-98396 GCA_964452045.1 uncultured Calditrichaceae bacterium | reverse complement strand
GCATGCAAACCACTTGGGTCAGTAGCGGTAAATACAATTGTTTCACTCCCAGTCCAGACAGTATTCGGAATATTTATTGTAGCAATTCTCATAGGATTAATGTTGACAACTAAATTTGTATTTCCTGTAAATGTCCAGTCAATTTCATCATCAGGAGTATCATCTGTCACAAATTCATCAAGGTTAATAGAGTTAAAACTAAAACCTAGAGTAATCATCTGATCAGGAATGTTAGAAACAAGGGGAGTTGATCCCAATATGACAGATAAATTATAGTGCTGGGTATCAAAAGCGTTTGAGGTATCCCTTACTTCCACCGTAACCGGAAAAATGCCACTGGTATCTTGAGGAATCGTTCCGGAGATAAAGCCTGTGTTATTATTAATATCCAAAAAAGCAGGCGAAGTGATCAACGTAAATAGTAACACGTCTCCATATCTGAGATCAGGATCGACAGCCTCCACTTGATAATTATAAGATGAACCATGAGAAATAATAGTATCAGGATCTGAGGTGATTAACGGGGGATCATTAACTCCGGTTACACTGAATATGGCTGTATCGCTCGCAGATAATCCACCCGGATCGGTTGCAATAAAAATAATGGTGTCAGCTCCATTCCAATCAGGATTGGGTAGAGTAATATTAACTATTCTATTTGTGTTGATGCTCAGAATCAACGAGTCATTACCGGAATATGTCCAGTTAATTTCATCATCCGGATTGTCCGGATCAAAAACATAATCATCGAGATTTATGGGAAGAAAATTTTCACCCTCTATGATAGTTTGATCTGGAATTAAACTTGAAATAACCGGCGGATCATTAACTCGGGTTACCTTGAATATGGCTGTGTCGCTCGCAGATAATCCACCCGGATCAGTTGCAACAAAAACAATAGTGTCAGCGCCATTCCATTCCGGATAAGGCACACTAATAGTTACCACTCTATTTGCATTTATGTTTAAGATAAGCGAATCATTACCCGAATATGTCCAGTTAATTTCATCATCCGAATTGTCCGGATCAAAAACATAATTATCAAGATTGATTGTGTCAAAATTTTGGCCTTCAGGAATCGTTTGATTTGGTATGTCTGATACCATCGGGGGCTGATTTGCAGAAATCTCTAATTCTATTTCTATTGTATCAATATCCCAATATCCCTCTGAATCAGAGAATCTCAAAATAAATGAAGCTGAATTTGTAACCGCACTTGTATCAGGTGTTAATGACAACACATTTCCATTTCTTGAAACTTCAATATTAACAGAATTCCAGATTGAATCTTGTAATTGGGAAAAATCGTTATCCGGATCAAATAAAAATGAGTTTAATGAGATATTAGTTGTCCCGCTGGAGGAAATTTGATTTACGGTCCAATTGATTTTTGGAATTCCTGCATCATCCGGATCAGAGTAGATGGATCGCAAACCTCCGGTATCTATGGCAACAATCACATAAGATAAATAGTTACCTGGAAGAATAGCTGAATTATCTCTGTCCACTGTATCAACTCTTGTTACAACAGCTGACGGTTGATTTATCATCATTATGGAGTCGTAATCAAAAATTGTGATATTCGTATCCTGAGCGACTGCCCGATACAGAACATAATAAACTATGTCATCTTCAGAATTACGGTCCCAACTTATCCTTAACGAATCAGTCTGTGAAAAACAGAATTGGCTGGCCAGAAAAAATATAATCGCCGTCAGGCCCATTATATTTTTCATATTGCATCTCTATTTAAATAAATAATAATATGCGAGTTAATGTATTTTTTGTACCATATGTTAATTAAATTTTCGGATAAAGACAAATATTTTTTAGGGGAAAACTGCTGGAACTGAAAAAAAACGATTTTATAAAAAAATCTCCCCGATGCCCTGAACTCGGCATCGGGGGGATAACCCGGGATAGCTATTTAATTTTCTTATTTCAAAAAAGATTTATTCCTACAACGCAATGACCAAATATTTATCAACGGATGATCGCAATTTTACCAGATTTAATCTTCTTTCCATTCTCGCCTTTAAGCACATAAATGTAAAAACCACTGGCAAGTCTTTCTCCATTATTATTAATCACATTCCATGGTACCCGTCGTTGCGGAAGTCCGCTGAAAACTCTTTCATATACCAAATCTCCGGTCAGTGAAAAAACAACCAGATCCTTGGCATCCGCTGGTATGTTATCAAAAACAACCACGCTATGGCCCCGGGATGGCCGATAGGGATTTGGGAAGACATAGACTTCGGCCAAATTCTCGGTTGGTGTTATTTGATAAGTAGTCTTGAATGTCGAGTCGGAATAAAGCATTTCAATTCCGGAAGTATCAAACAAGGTTAAAGAATATGAATAAGTTGTATCCGGAATAAGATCACTAAGGCTAAAACTATGTTTAACCGCATAATCGGATGCCTTATAGGTCGACTTCAAAAACGGGGTAACCCAGAAACTCATTTCAATCGAGCTTGGTTCATCTGTATCGATTTCCACATCAACCTGATTCTGGGCAGTGGGATTTATCTCAATATTACTCAAATCGCAGACCGGTTCAACCTGCAAACTTATGGTCTTGGATGCCGTATGTCCATCCGGATCGGCCACTTCAATTCCGAAATCGGAATCCCCGAACCAATCAGGATCAGCATTTACTTCCAATAGGCTGGTCGCAGCATTGTAAGAATAATGAACATTATTTCCAGGATAAAATTGGAATGTCAATTCACTGAATGCGTTGGTGACATCAAAGCAAACTGTATCCAATTTCAAGAACATGGAAAAATCTTCTTTGAAATTCATCTGCTCCGGAACTAGAGCTAACGATGGACCGCTATCAGAGGTATCAGCATTATAGTACAAAGTAACCAGTGATGTATCTGAAGCGCCCTCCGGATCAGACACAATAAAATATCCATTTTCACTCGGAGTGGCATCTATATTTTCGATCCGGATAATTTTATTGAGTTCATCTTCCCAGGTAAATTGAAAGTGAGTATAGCTGTTAAATTCCCAGGAAAGATCATATACCGAACTTTCCACATCAGTTGCAAACGGTTTTAAGTCGAACGTCTGAGAAGAAACTCCTTGAAGAATTACCTGGGATAAAGTGAGTACCGGCGGATCATTGACCGGCGTTACGGTAAAGGTGGCCGGATCGTTGTCGGACAAACCCCCCGGATCGGTGGCAGTAAAGGTAATGGTTTCACTCCCATTCCAGTTACCATTCGGAACAGTAATCGTTGCCACCCTGGTAGGGCTGATGGAAACCGTTAACTCCGTGTTGCCGCTATACGTCCAGCTTATCTGGTTGTCCGGATTATCCGGATCAGCAACATAATTATCCAGGCTGATCGTGGCAAATGAATTCCCCTCGGCTATTGTCTGATCGGGAATATCGGCAACTACCGGTGGGGCATTGGAATATAATACCGTTAAGGTATAACTTTGGGTATCGAACGCACCCGCCAAATCAGTTACCTGAACTTCTACATTATGAGCACCGGTGTCTGTTATTGCCGGTGTTCCACTGATAAGCCCGGAAGTTGCATTGATATTTATAAATCCAGGTGATGATAGTAAACTATAGGTAAGAACATCGCCCGGATCAGGATCATTTGCAACAACCTGGTATTGATATAATTGTCCCTGCGTGGCACCGGTGACCGGCGTAGAAGTAATTTGAGGCGGGTCGTTTGCCGGTGTGACGGTAAAGGTAGCCGGATCGCTATCGGATAATCCTCCCGGATCGGTGGCGGTAAAAGTAATGGTTTCGCTTCCGTTCCAATTCGGGTTAGGAATAACGATTGTTGCCACACGGTTGACGTCAATGTTAACGTTCAGTTCATTGTTTCCGCTGTAAGTCCAGGTAATCTGATTATCAGGATTATCGGGGTCGGCAACAAAATTATCCAACTGAATAACAGAAAAACTATTTCCTTCTGTGATAGTTTGATCCGGGATATCTGCGACAACCGGCGGATCGTTTGCCGGTGTGACGGTAAAGGTAGCCGGATCGCTGTCGGATAATCCTCCCGGATCCGTGGCCGTAAAGGTAATGGTTTCACTCCCATTCCAATTGCTATTTGGGACAGTAATTGTTGCCACCCTGGTGGGACTGATGGAAACCGTTAATGCCGTGTTGCCACTATACGTCCAGGTTATCTGATCATCCGGATTATCCGGATCGGCCACATAATTATCCAGGCTTATCGTGGCAAACGAATTCCCCTCGGCTATCGTCTGATTGGGAATATCTGCCACAACCGGCGGATCATTGACCGGCGTTACGGTAAAGGTGGCCGGATCGTTGTCGGACA
>CAYVKM010000003.1:52402-93971 GCA_964452045.1 uncultured Calditrichaceae bacterium | reverse complement strand
ACCGGCGGATCATTGACCGGCGTTACGGTAAAGGTGGCCGGATCGTTGTCGGACAAACCCCCCGGATCGGTGGCAGTAAAGGTAATGGTTTCACTCCCATTCCAGTTACCATTCGGAACAGTAATCGTTGCCACCCTGGTAGGGCTGATGGAAACCGTTAACTCCGTGTTGCCGCTATACGTCCAGCTTATCTGGTTGTCCGGATTATCCGGATCAGCAACATAATTATCCAGATTGATTGTAGCAAAATTTTGTCCCTCTGAAACCGTTTGATTTGGGATATCCGATACCACCGGTGGATCATTGACCGGTGTTACGGTGAAGGTGGCCGGGTCGCTGTCGGATAAACCTCCGGGATCGGTGGCGGTAAAGGTAATGGTTTCATTGCCGTTCCAGTTGCTATTCGAAACAGTAATTGTTGCCACTCTGGTAGGACTAATGGAAACAGTCAATGCTGAATTGCCGCTGTACGTCCAGGTTATCTGATCATCCGGATTATCCGGATCCGCCACGTAATTATCCAGGGAAATGGTGGCAAAATTTTGTCCCTCCGATATCGTTTGATTCGGAATATCCGATACCACCGGGGGCTGATTCGTTACCGGTACAATATTAAATTGAATATTAGCTATATCCCAGAATCCATCCGGATCCTCAATTCTTATGGTAAAACCAGCCGATCCGACATAAGCTAAAGGATTAGGAGTAAGAACTAAATTTGTCCCGTTAACTGCAGCAGTTACATTATTTTGGTTAGAAATATTAATTATCATTTCACTGGCGTTATTATCCGGATCACTGATAAAACTTGAAAGAGGGACTGTGGTGGGTGACCCCGAAGTAATTTGATTTAATGTCCAGACAATATGAGGAATCCCCACTGAAACAATATCCGATGGAACTGATTGATTGCCAGCTGAATCAACCGCCGTGAGTCTGAAGGCATATAAGTTTCCCGCTTGAATGGAACTTCGATCCACTGTTTGTACCACCGGATGCGGGATGGTCTGAATCATCTGAAAGTTGGTAATACTGTTCACACTCCGGTAAAGCCGGTATTCCAGCATATCCGGTTCCGAATTGGCATTCCAGGATATTTTCAGAGAATCCGTTTGGGCATATAGATTATGCAGCAAAATAAATGTAATTAAAATGAAAAAGATAGAAATCCTTTTCAAGATATGTCTCCTTTTTTGGTAAGTTTAAAGCCCTTTGGTAGGTATGTTTTAAAGGGAGTAAAATATTTAGTAAGGAAAAAAAATTGAATAAATACCCGAATAGGCTAACTGTAAAAAATATTAGCCCAGGATTAAAAGTTGGCTGATCCATGTAAGACCACACTGAGAAGAACCATGCCCAGTCTGAAATTGATTTTTCAAAACAAGGGTAAATAAAATTCCCTTTCAATATAATTCTCCAAAAAGAAATCATCTTGATTGATTGCAAAGATATTGCCAGTAATTTTCGGTAATAGAAATGAGGTTTATATCAGAATCGTCCGGAATTGAGAAATATTTTTACAGCGTAAGATGAAGGGAAATAGAATAACTAATTTTCAAGAAGAAGGGCATTTCTTTGCTATGATACTAAACCCTTTCCCAGGATTAATACAAACATTTAGCTTACTTGTCTGTCACATTAAAGGTCAAATTGAATACTTAATCAGGATGATTATAGGAAGAAGAGTCTTGTTCCCCATTTTCCCTAAAACATTAAATTCACTTGAAAAATAGTATTTGAAATAACTGGGAAAATTTTCTATTTTCATTTTAGCAGAGTGGGATGATATTATGTCTAAAACCTTAAAAACCGCAGAAATAAAACCGGAAATTGCCTTGAAAGGCATACCGGCCTCCCCTGGAATCGCCATTGGTCCGGTATATCTCTATTCAGAGCCTACCCTGGTACCCGAGATGCGGTTAATTCCCAATCAATCCATAAAAATGGAAATCGATCGATTCCAAAAAGCAATTTCATCCGGAAAAAAATCACTGGAAAAAATTGCTGAACAAACCCTCAAATATTATGGAAAAGACTCTGCCGAAATAATTCAAACACAGATTGACATTTTGGAAGACAGGATTTTTCTCAGTGAGGTTGAACAATTAATCAAAGAGAACAATTACGACGCAGCCTATGCTACCTATAAAATTTTTCAAAATAAGAAAGAGCATTTTTTAAAATTTTCCGATGAATATTTTCGGGAGCGTGCTTTTGATGTTCAATCCCTTAAGAGATTGATTCTCCGGGAAATGCTGGGGAAAAAAATAGCGCATAATGTCACTGAAAACTCGATCGTCATTGCAGATACCGTTAGCCCCGCAGATACAATTCGCTTACATCACCAGAATATATTAGGTTTCTGTACAAATGTCGGCGGCAAAAACTCCCATACAGCCATCGTGGCCAGATCTCTGGGCGTTCCGGCAGTAGTGGGAACCGAGTTTGTCACGGATGTTGTGAAAGCAGACGATCAGCTGATCCTCGATGGAAACCAGGGCGTAATAATCGTAAATCCTGGCAAAGAAACAATTCGGGAATATCAGGAAAAACAGAAAAACTTTCTTATCCTAGAAGATAGTTTTCTAATAAATGCCCACGAACCTGCTTTTACCATCGATAAGCATCAAATAACAGTGATGGGTAATGTTGAATTTGTTGAAGAACTCGATCAGCTAAAAAAATCCGGTGCCGAAGGTATCGGGCTATATCGGACGGAAGGATTATTTTTGGGAGGAAATGGTCTGCCAACTGAAGATACCCAAACCGAAAATTATTTAAAATTTGCTGAGACATTGAAACCGAATACCGTCGTTATTAGAACCCTGGATATCGGCGGCGATAAACTCCTTCCGGATATTGTGGGTATCCCCGAGAGAAATCCCTTCCTGGGATGGAGAGCCATTCGATTCTGTCTTGATCACAAAGAAATTTTTCTGCCACAGTTAAAAGCAATTCTTCGGGCAAATGTTCATGGAAATGTGCAAATCCTGTTGCCCATGGTAAGTTCACTGGAAGAAATCCGTCAATACAAGGCTGTTTTTGCAGAAGCCCGGGATATTTTAAAAAAGGAAGGTAAAAATTTTAATCCGGAGATTGAACTTGGTATGATGGTAGAAATTCCATCTGCCGCTATTTTGGCCGAAGCCTTTGCCGGAGAAGTTGATTTTTTCAGCATCGGGACAAATGATTTGGTGCAATATACTCTGGCGGTAGATCGGGCCAATGAAAAAATATCGAGACTCTACAATCACTACCACCCTGCCCTTCTCGAATTGATTCAAAAGGTAATCGATGTTGGGAAAAAAACCAATACCCCGGTAAGCATGTGTGGTGAAATGGCCGGAGATCCGGTGGCAGTTCCTTTGCTCATTGGTATGGGCCTTACCATATTCAGCGCCGCGCAAATAATGATTCCGGAGATAAAAAATGTTATCCGGAATCTTTCCAGCGCTGATTGCCAGAATTTGTATAACAAAACAAAAAAACTTAAAACCGCTACTGAAATCCAGAAACTCTGTGAGGATTTTTATAATCAACTTAAGATTAGTATTCATAATTTCAGTTCTTGAAATTAATTTCGCCTTTTAATAACAACAAACTCAAAAACCACTTGCAGATCAATTTAATATTCCCTATTAATTCATACCCTTAATCAGTCTGAGCGCTAAATATTTTTCATTAGGAGTCCTGCATGCACAATTCTGATAAGTCTCAATTTTACAAATTTATTTGTGATTTACCTGAACAAATAGCAAAAGCACCTTCTTTTCTGGATGATCTGTCCTTAAAAATCAATCCGGCGGATTATGATAAAATTATACTTAATGGAATGGGAGGATCGGCCATTGCCGGGGATTTGTTAAGTGCATATCTTCAAACCGAGCTGAAGATACCTTTTCTAATAAACCGAAACTATGGGCTACCTAATTTTGTGGATAAAAAAACACTGGTATTGTCCTGCAGCTACTCCGGTGATACCGAAGAAACAATTCAAGCAACAGAATTGGCCATATCCAAAAAGGCAACCATTATTGGAGTAGCCAGTGGCGGTAAATTAAAGAAAATCCTGAAGAGAAGAAAAAAGCCATTTATTAGTATTCCGGAAGGTTATCCTCCCCGACAGGCGCTTGGTTATCTGTTTTTTTCGATTCTTTATTTTCTGCAACATAACGGCTTTATCAAACCCAAACTGGACGAAATCCGGGAAACTATAAGAGTGCTGGAAAATATTCGTGAGAAGAACAATCCCAAAATCACTCAGACCCATAATCTGACCAGCCACATTGCTCAGAACTTATACAATAAAATTCCAATTCTTTACACAGCTTCAGATTTTCTTCTCCCGGTGCTGACGCGATGGCGAAATCAGTTTAATGAGAACTCAAAGGTTCTGGCATTCAGCAATAATTTCCCGGAGCTGAATCATAATGAGATTATGGGTTGGGAGGCATCACGGGATTTAATAAAGAATTTCAATATTCTCCTACTTCGTGACAAATCGGAAACCAGCAGAAACCAAAAACGGTTAATGATTACCAGAGATATTCTACAGCGTAAAAAAATTCCTATATTCGAGGTTTTTAGTGAAGGTAAAAGTGCATTGGCAAGAATGTTTTCATTAATTTACATCGGGGATTGGATTAGTTACTATTTAGCGTTATTGTATGAGAAAGATCCTCTGGTGATTGGAAGTATTCAAAAACTAAAAGAAGCTTTGAGTAAATTCGAAGACTAAATGGGAGCTATATTTCAATGAAAGCGATTATTCCTGTTGCCGGATTTGGTACGAGAATGCGACCTCACACACTTACCCATCCCAAAGTATTACTACCGGTTGCGGATCGACCGATGATAGCCCATATCGTCGATAAAATTATCGCCGACGGAATTGATGAACTGATTTTTGTTGTTGGTTATTTTGGGGAAAAAGTCGAGGAATTTATCCGGCAAAATTATAAGGTAAAAGCATCTTTTATCGAACAAAAAGAATTCCTTGGTTTAGGGCATGCCATATATACTGCCGCTGATTTTTTAAATGATGAACCAATATTCATCGTACTGGGAGATACCATATATGATGTTGAGCTCAAACCGATCCTCAAAAGTAAAACTAGTTCTCTGGGTGTCAAAACTATCGAAGACCCCAGACGATTCGGCATTGCCGTTTTAGATAAACAGGGTTTTATAACAAAGCTGGTGGAAAAACCAAAGAAACCGGTTTCTAATCTTACCCTGGTAGGACTCTATTACTTCCAAAACGGGAGTATTCTTAAAAAGGTCTTATCCGAATTGATTGAAAAAAATATTCGCACTAAAAATGAATACCAGCTTACCGATGCTATCCAGCTCATGATTGATCAGGGAGAAAAGATTAGTACTTTCAATGTGAAAGGCTGGTACGATTGCGGAAAACCGGAGACACTTTTGGAAACGACCGGCATTATTTTGCAACGGGATTTTTCCCGGAAAAAATATGAATATAAAAACGTCATTATACATCCCCCGGTTTATATTCACGAAAGTGTGAAAATTGAAAAATCAATTGTCGGCCCAAATGTCTCGGTAGCTGCAAATACCCAAATTACAAATTGTATCATTTCCAATTCGATTATTGGTCCTGATGTAAAATTGAAGAATATTAATATCACTGACTCAATTGTCGGGAATCAGGCTTCTGTAACGGGAAAGTCTAAATCTTTAAATCTTGGAGATTTTTCTGAAATATTAATAGATTAACAGTGTTTTCACTAGGAGTTCACGATGAACCAATATTCTTTTTCTTCAGAGTCTGTTACCGAAGGTCATCCGGATAAGATGGCCGATCAAATATCCGATGCTATTCTCGATGCGATCTTGGCAAAAGACTCTTTTGGTCGGGTGGCCTGCGAGACTTTTATCAGCAATGGTCTGGTATTCATTGGTGGAGAAATAACCTGTGAAATATATGTCGATATACCCGGTATTGTGCGCCAAACGGTCAAAGAGATCGGTTATACCGATCCTCATTTCGGATTCGATTACGAAAGTTGTGCCGTACTTACCAATATTAACCAGCAATCCCCTGATATCGCCATGGGAGTGGATCGGGCCGGTGCCGGTGACCAGGGAATGATGTTTGGTTATGCCACCAATGAAACCGAAGAGTTAATGCCCATGCCCATCTGCCTGGCCCATAAACTGGCAAAGCGATTGAGCGAAGTGAGAAAGAAAAAAATTCTACCCTATCTCAGACCCGATGGTAAAACACAGGTCACTGTTCGTTATAAAAACAAGAAACCAGTGGCGGTGGAAAAGGTTGTCCTTTCGGCAAACCACGATCCCGAAATTGATATGCAGACTTTAAAGAACGATATTATTAATGAGGTGATCCTAAAGGTGATCCCGGTCAAACTGGCTAAAGAAAAAATAGAGTATTTAATAAACCCCACCGGTCGGTTTGTGGTGGGTGGGCCAAAGGCAGATACCGGTTTGACCGGAAGAAAAATTGTGGTGGATACCTACGGTGGAACCTATCTTGTGGGCGGAGGCTGTTTCAGCGGAAAGGATCCGACCAAAGTAGATCGCTCAGCTTCTTACTATGCCAGATATGTGGCAAAGAATATTGTTGCTGCCGGGATAGCCGAACGGTGTGGTGTGCAGGTGGCTTATGCTATTGGTATCGCTGAACCGGTAAGTTTGATGGTGGAGACTTTTGGAACGGGTAAACTCCCGGATGAGGAAATCAGCCGGATCATTACAAAATTATTCGATTTCACACCCGGGGGAATGATAAATGCCCTAGATCTACTCCGGCCTATTTATAAGAAAACAGCTGCTTTTGGCCATTTTGGAAGAAAAGATAAAGATTTTACCTGGGAGGCTACCAACCGGATAAAAGAGATTCAAAAACATCTGTAATATTTATACCTGATCTTTTCCTAATATGAGATCAGAATAGCTCACCTAATCCAAGTACCAAAAATTGAGGGTCTATATGACCCTCATTCTATTTTATCCAATTCTTGAAATTCTCATCTCAAAGCAATAAATTTCAAATATAGTGATGTTCGGAAGAAAGAAGGCGATACCTGATGGATGATAAACGGACCATTTTACTGCAAGCGATGGGATACTCCGACAAGGCTATCGGTTATATCAATGATCGGACCAATGTGGGTGAGCTGGAAAACCCCTCCATCACTGCCAAGAACCAGGGGACTTGCGGGGACATCATGATATTGCATCTTCTGCTCGAGGAAGAGTTTATTCGAGATGCAAAGTATGAATATATCGGTTGTGCCGGTCTCCAGGCAGCCGCCTCAGCCCTGACCGAAATGATAATCGGGAAAAAACTTTCGGAGGTAAGCCAGATTGAGGCGATAGATGTCCTTGGGTTCGTGGGAGGTCTCCCCCAGCAAAAACATGAATGTGCTTTACTGGCCAGTAACACCTTGAAGGAAGCCCTCCGGATTTATAAAGAAAAACAACCTGCCGATTAAAAAACTTACCAATCCAAGTTCAAATGAATTTTTTTAGTAGAAAGTCCTGCCAATCAAATCTTTGTTTTAACGAGTAAAGTTTCAGAAACCTGAGTCGCTCTCAGATTTCTGAGGTTAAAAGCACCGTTTTTCTATCCCATACAATTTCTGGTAGTCTCAAACAAAGTGTTTATAACTGACTGTTATTCTGTAAATTAAGCCACAATCTAATCTTCTTTTCTGATAAAGCACAACTCCCTGGTTTATTGGCATTTAATTTGATCATTTCCTGATAAACCGGAGGCCGACTATGAACATCTTAAAACTTTACCTTTTTCTTATTCTGATAGGTACACTTTTTCTGTACTGCAGCAGTTCAACCGATCCCCTGGGAAATAATAGATATAGTTATACAGCCTATGACAGTACCGGCCATCCGGTGGTCACAGGTTGGATCAAAATCGAGATATCAGATTCCAATCGGGTTGAGGGGAGTTGGTATCTCACTAAAATTCGTTCGTCAGTAAAAACCACCCATGCGACCGGGGATGGCAAGCTGGAAGGAGTGATCGAAAACAATGGAATAAGCCTTGATCTCAATCCCGGTTGGCGGGACAATAACACGGTTTTGGTTGGGAAATTCGAAGATAATAAAATTACCGGCAAATGGGCCTGGATATCATTTATCGGCATCACCGAAGAAGGCACATTTGTCGCAAATTAAAATTTTGGAGGGGAAAAATGTTATCAAAAACGACAATTATTATATTACTTTTCGTTCTAACAATAATTTTGTTCAGTTGCCATAAAAAAACAGAATCAATTACAGGATTTCACATTGATACAACTGGCGGTTTAATTGTCCGCAAGCCAAACATCTATATTTATCCCTCTGATAAGATAGATTTAACCATAACCTTGAATTTCCCAAAAGGTGGCAAAATTCTTGAGTCTATCCCCGACTATCACAATGGATGGGAGATTACTGTAGATTCATCCGGGAAAATCAACAATAAATTTACATTTTTATTTTACGAAGCCAGAATTCCGAATCTACTCCAAAAGGAGTTTGGTTGGATCATCCCGGGAACAGATTTAGAACAATTTTTTACCCAAAACCTGAGTAGTTTAATTTTTTCAGAGCAAGAGATTTCAGATTTTATTGAATATTGGATTCCACTTCTCGATCGCGATAGAAGTTATGTGATATACCCATATTTCAATAAAGAACTATCAGAAATTTTAGAATTAAAGTTTAGTATTAATCCGGACAATCTGATCCGGGTTATCTATTTCATTGAAAAATATCAGGGTAACGAAAACATTAAAACACCAGAAATCCCCGCTTATCGACGAGAAGGATTTACAGTGCTGGAGTGGGGAGTAATAAATAATACATCATCGCATGAATAATATTGAAGAAATCAGAATTATTTAAACTGTTAAAAATTAAATCAAAATAAGAGGAGAAATATGATGAGACCTTTATTGAAAGTATTTAGCATATTTTCCAGCTTTTTATTAGTCTTTTTTGCCTGCGAACGTATAAACTCTCCACTCACTTCAAAAACCAAATATGTTCGTGCACTTACCTCCAATGAAACTGAGCTGGTGTCGGCTGATAACCGTTTCGGATTAAAACTCTTTCAGCAAATCGTCAAATCGGATTCACAGGAAAATCCTTTTATCTCACCGATCAGTGTCTCGATGGCCCTGGGCATGACTTTAAACGGAGCCGATGGAAGCACCCGGGAAGCCATGGAATCAACCCTCGAACTCCAGGGATTGAGTCAGCAACAAATCAATGAAGCTTATCAGAGTTTAATCAAGCTTCTTCTTGATCTTGATCCGCAAGTGGATTTCCGAATCGCTAATTCAATCTGGTACAGAGATGACCTGACATTTGTACAGGAGTTCATTGATTTGAACAAACTTTACTTTAATGCGATGGTGCAGGGTTTGGATTTCTTAGATCCGGCATCAAAGGATATCATAAACCAGTGGGTTAAAGATAATACCAATGGGAAGATCCCACAGATCATTGATCAGATTGATCCGGTTGATATCATGTTTCTGATCAACGCCATTTATTTTAAAGGAATATGGACTTACCAGTTCAAAGAAGATCTTACCCATAACGATCTGTTCAATTTCGCCAATGGGGGGCAGATTGATTGCCGGATGATGTATCAGGAGGGGGAGTTTGAATATTTGGATACGGATAAATTCCAGGCAATTGATCTTCCCTATGGTGATGGGAATTTTCGGATGACTATCTTTCTGCCTAAATCCGGGGCAACTGTTGATTCCCTGATCCTCTCTCTGGATAATAATCTGTTAAACCGGTGGTTACAGAGTTTTTCTGTACGGAAAGGAATTATTGAAATACCTAAATTCGAGCTGGAATATAAAATTCAATTAAATGACGTATTAACCCTGCTGGGAATGGGGATCGCCTTCGATCCATATTGGGCTGACTTTACGAAACTGTATGCCGGACCGGAGAATGCCTTTATCAGTGAGGTACTCCATAAAACATATCTAAAAGTGGATGAAAAAGGAACCGAAGCTGCCGCTGCCACTTCAGTCACAATTTCTTTTACCTCAGTGGGAGATGAATTTTATTTCAAAGCAAACAGACCATTTCTGTTCATGATCCGGGAAAATCACTCCAATACGATTCTGTTTATCGGCAAAATGAGTACACCTTCATTGAATTGAGAATCAGAACTTTAAAAAGTGAGGTCAAAAATGGTTCGTCTTATCGTCGTTTTTCTTTTATTGCCATTGATGGTCTGGGCACAATATTGGGGTGAGCGGGTTACTGAAGAAAGTTTTGAGCAATCCGAACTGTATTTCACCAGTCACTATTTGAATACATTTGGATTAAACCGGTTTCGGGAGGTATCCGTAGGTCTGGTAGACGATCCGTTCCTGGAGCTTTATTTAAATCCTGCTAATCTACCAGACCTGAACGGCAATAATCTGGTTTATCTTGATTTTCGGGGAGACCGGACTGAACCAGCTATTGTCGAAAATTACCGAATTTATCCCGTATATAGTTTAAGTTACCGGGCACCCATCTATATCGATCCCCGCTGGTACGAAAATACCCGGAGAGAACCGGAGCCGGTATTCTCGGCAGGTGTAGTATTTTATCCGATGAAAATAAGGGGAAAGAATTTATTTCTGGGTGGAACATATCAAATGATCCACAAGCAGGAAAAATTCTATACCGTTCCCTCCTGGATATATATGAATCGGTACGGTTATGATGTTTTTGGTGCTATGGCCCAGGGAGACTATAATATTCCCATTGAGGACCGTTATGCCGGAGAGGATGAAATGCTGGACAGCGGGCATCTCTTCTCCGGTTTTTTGGGTTATCCCTTGACGGATAAATTAAACCTTGGTCTATCTATCAATGGTGTTTTCCATTCCCGGGATGGTACATATATGAATTTAAATAACGATGAATATGGCAGTAGTAACGATTATGATTGGTCTTCCCTCACTGGAAGAAACCGGGATCAAGAATATCATCACCTGGATCTGGCGGGTGGGATCCGGTATCAGCTCAAACCCAACTTATTTGCTGGCTTGAAATTGGGATTTCTCACCGGTAAAGCCGAACAAGAGTATAGTGCCATCGATTCATCCCGCTATAATTATACCAGTCAATCACAACCGGGAGATTGGAGCCGGTCCTTTAACAGAAATACCACCCTTCAAAACTGGGACCATAATGGTAAAAACTGGTATGGCAGTTTAAATATTTCCAAAATGCTTCAGGAAAAACGTATTTTGAAATTATACTATCGCTATACCCACAAGAATATTGATCTGACAAACAGCTCCAGCATTAACGATACCTCATACTATGCTTCCCATTGGAGCTGGGATACTACCACTTATGACTACCGGGGAGAATCCATGCTTTCGGATCACCGAACCGGTTCCGGGCAGCGTAAAGGAGATCGCCATGAAGGCATGTTGAGCATGCACTGGCAATTAACTGATAAAAACGGGCTTTCTGCGGGGATCTACCTGGCCCGGGAAACCAGCCAAATTAATTCTCTTGAACCGGTGGTGGTCGACCGCCGCTCTTACTATCAGTCCACCGGCTATTATCCCTATTCGGATAACCGGGAATTATTTGAGGATAAAACCCTGGAGTGGGAATACAAAACCTCTTACTCCACCATACAGATTCCTATCTTTGTTCATTTTAAATTTAATCCCAACTGGGCTATGATGATTGGGGTAAACCGTATTCTGAATACCTGGAAAATTGAAGATCAAACCCTGGCGATTTTTAGGATACGTCGTCGTCTGGAAAATGGGGTTGTCCATACGGAAACAAATTTTGGTGAGAGATACCGAGAGCCAAATCAGCATATCAGTGAAGATTTTACCGAAGTGCTGACCAAATTTGAGGCGAGCATTTCTCCGCAATTTAAAATTCATCTATTAGTCAATCCGGAATTCAAAGATAATTTTCGGATTGCCCAGTGGTGGCTCGGATTCGTGGCAAATTTGTAGAAAGTTACTAAAAATACAATTTACTCAGCGTGTGTAAAATGATTTTAATAATAATTATACGAGGATATCATGCTTAGAGAATTCAAAATCTCCCATTTTTTACTTTCCATCATGTTCTCATTTTTGCTGAATTCTCAATTAACTATCGCACAGCTGATCTCAGTTAAAAGCGTACCGGTGGCCGAAGGAGACCAGTTTAATATATTTCCATCTCAAAATATTAGCATGGGCGGTGTTTCTATTGCCCTGGACGATCCCCTGCTGGATCCTTTTCTCAATCCGGCCAAAGTAAACGGATCTGGCAGCTCCTGGTTTTACAGCGCCCCAGGGTATTACGGAATCTCGGATGAAAACGGTTCCGGCAAAACCCTCCCTGTCGGTGGAATTCTAAGACAGAAAAATTGGTTTACAGGAGTTGCCTTAGCCATCCAGACGCTATCCACTCCCCAGGGTTCCAACATAGTACCCGCTTCAAACAACCGTTCTTTGAATGAACTCTCTGCCGGGAATCAATATTTTTATGTCATGTATGGTCGGTCGTTGCCTGAGAAAAACTTGTCTGTCGGCATCAACTTATTTGCGGCGAATTTGAGCGCACTGGAAGGCGTAGAATTGCTCTACCCGCAAAGCAGGTCAGTTCAACAGGATGGTAAAATTATCGATACTCGTTTCGGGGTCTCCGGAACACTGGCCTCGGGTGATGAATTTGAAGCGCTCATCCTGTACAAGCATTTTAAAATGACCCACCTGGTTAATTACAATTTTGGCTGGTTCATTGATCCACCAGTGCAGATTATTCCGGCATACCAGGAAGAAAATCGGGATCAAACAGATATCTGGGGATTTCATCTGGGCTACAGCAAGCCTATTCAAAACTCCGGCTGGCAGATTGGGGGCATTTTGACTACAAATTATATGACCCATCCCAAAATACCCAATTACGAGTTAATGAACATTCCCAGAGATCCCGGAAAAACCTGGGCATATAATATCGGGATTGGTTTTGGTTATAAAAAGGAAACGCTCACTTTTGGTACCGATTTTATTTATGAACCAATCTGGAGCAATACCTGGGCAGAAGTTCTATCCCCGACCGAGGATATCTATGGCAAAATGCTGCAGGTGGGTGATAAAACAGTGGATAATAAATTTGTCTTTTCCAATTCCATCTTCCGGATTGGCATTCGCCAGCAAGAAAAATCCTTCGGTTTTCAAATTGGTATGCAGGTCAGGACTATCCATTACCGGCTTAAGCAAACCAATTATATTTTTGTCAGTCAAAGGAAACAGATAGAGAGCTGGACGGAGTGGACACCCAGTTTAGGCTTTATCATTAAACTGGAAAATTTTCAAATCCATTACGATGGCAGATTTCTCACTGGTACTGGTCAACCCGGGGTGACGTCCAACATGTTCTTGAGTACGGATTTTGGTGCCAGTAAAGCCAACTATATTGTGGCGCCAAGCGGACCATTAACCCTGAACGAAACGGTAGTCTTTTCTCACCGTGTCTCAATTATAATTCCCATTCGGGAATAAAGTTTTTTCATTAAATTTTAATGGAAGGTCATCATTATAGTAAAATGGCAAAAGAATTAACTTGAAAGGCACCGAAAAAATGTATCCATTCATAAAAATTATTTTTACACTCTTAATAATTTCCTTTTTGTCCTATCAGATATCCTGTAGTGGCAAAACGACGGAATCAAGTACCGGAAGTATATCAATATCAGTCATTGACAATGACCCGGAAGAAACACCTATACCGGACGTCGCCATCACCATCCTACCTGGAAATATTGTCTTAAAAACTGATGCGAATGGAAAATGCAGTATTAAGGTCGAGCCGGGAGATTATTATGTCGACGCTGATGTGTGTTGTATTGGTCCTGGAAATATACATTATCATGAACCAGTCAATGTTTCAGCAAACGAGACAGAAGAAGTAAAATTGGTGGGTTGCCTAGCTTGCTTGTAATAAAATCGAGAAATTTCTGGTCAAAAATTATAGATAAGAAATGCATAGTCAGCAAAAGACATTAGGATCGGTCAGAATTAACATTTGCAGGGAAATAATTCTGAGGGTGAGTAATAAAGATTTTGGGTCATGACTAGAACAGGCTGAGAAAAATTGTATTAAATTCAGTCATGACAATAATTAACAAGTACGCAAAACGCGCGAAAATTTCTGAAGCTAAAATTCGACAAATCCTGCATCTGTTTTCCGTCGACCTTAATGCAAAACAAATTGGTCAATTATCCGGATTAAACCGAAACACAGTTAATCGTTATTTAAAAGAAATACGTATGCATCTAGCCCAAATATGTGAAGAACAGTCTCCCTTCCATGGAGAAGTCGAGATAGATGAATCCTACTTTGGTGCTCGGCGGATCAAAGGTCAACGTGGCCGTGGCGCCAGAGGTAAAACCGTCGTCTTTGGCATATTCAAGCGAAATGGTAAAGTCTATACCGAGATTGTACCAGACTGTAAACGTAAGACATTACAAGCAGTTATCAGAGGTCGTGTGAACCTGAATAGTGTGATTCATTCCGATGGCTGGCGTGGCTATCATGGTCTGGTTGATCTGGGTTATAAAAAGCATTTTAGAGTCAACCATCTGGAAAATGAATTCAGTAATTCACAATCTCATATTAACGGTATAGAAAGCTTCTGGGCTTATGCAAAAACACGCTTAATGAAATTTAGGGGAATGAACCCAGCTATATTTTATCTCCATTTAAAAGAAACCGAATTTAGATTTAACCATAGAAATGAAAATATGTATAAATTGATGCTTAAAATATTTAAATTAAAACCGCTGTTCTAGTCATGACCCAAGATTTTTTACAAACGAAATTTTGCAGGTTATCAAGCATCGTAATAAAACAGAACTTGTATTAATCACTTGATCACAACCAAAAAATCAGCGTATTTTATGAAAGTTTTAACGACCAAAAATCATGAATTTAAAATTAAGCACTCTGAAGTCACTCTCATTTCAAAGCAGGATTATTATCACTTTTTCATTGCTCACACTGTTACTTATCTCTGTTTTTACTGTGATCAGCTATTACACGGTAAGAACTATTTATCTGCAGCAACTGGAACATCAGATAGAACTATTTACCCGGGTAATCTCAGCAAATCTGGATTTCCGCTATCTGGATTACCTGAATACACAGCAGGAAAATTCGATTTCAAAAAATTATTATGAGGACTTGCTTATCAATCAAAAAAATCAAATGGAATTTATCCAGGCCTTCATCTTTGATAAAGATCTTCATCTGATCATTGGGACAAGTTCGAGTGGTGAGAATATCAACCTCCAGGCCGCTTTATTGATCAACAACCGGGAAGTAAATCAGCTTCTCCCTGGCGAATCCATCACTTCCCAGCCGTTTAAGGGTAAAGATGGCCAATGGTATTTATGGGGATATCACCGGATAGATGACAATTATTTTCTGGGAATTCAGGAAAGCGCCGACCGACTGGCAAGAATCGATCAATTATCGAAGATGTTTATCGGAATTGGTATTTTTGCCATCCTACTAACCCTGTTTGCCGGTATTTTATTAGCCCACACGCTGAGCAGCCCGATTAATAAATTGGTGAAATTCAGTCAGGCGCTGGGCAGTGGGGCTTTCGATACCCCTGTCCCGGAAAACGGTGTGGGAGAGATCGGCATTCTAGTAAATGCCCTAGATCATATGCGTCAGGATCTACAACGGTTTCATAAGGAAAGAGAAGAAATGCTGGCACAAATTGCCCATGAAATAAAAAATCCGCTGGGCGGTATCGAATTGCTGGTCGGATTGGTACGGGAGGATTTGCAGGAAAATAAACTGGACGCCAACTATGCCATCAAAATTCAACAGGAAATAGCTACCCTTAAATCGCAGATAAATGCTTACCTAAATTTCAGCCGCCCGATGAAGGCTAAACCGGAGTTAATCGAGATCAATAAGGTAATAGAAGAAGCCCAACGTGCTCTCAAAAAACAGCTTCTGGAGAAGCAGATCAATCTTCAGCTGCCAGATTCCAACCCAACCATCAGGTTCGATCCTAATCATCTCAAACAGATTCTGACAAATCTCCTCTCCAACAGCATCGAGGCCTGTGCAGTGGGAGGTAACTTATCCATCCATTTTTCACAGGAGTCTGATAAATGGCTTTTGTCCGTAACCGATGATGGCCGGGGTATTCCCGAAGAAAACCTGACCAGGATATTTGAACCGTTCTTTACCTCTTCTTCTGGCGGTACCGGTTTGGGACTGGCAGTCTGCCGAAAGCTCTGTAGGGAAAATAATGCAGAAATTAGGGTGCATAACAATCCTGGTAAGGGATGCACATTTAGTATAGAAAAACAAAATTCATCTTTAGTTTGAAAAAGGTTTTACTGATATGACGGAGAACAATACCATTTATGTAGTTGAGGATAATGAAACCATGCGTCTGGGTATCATGGAAAGCCTGCGCCGGGAAAAATATCAGGTAATCGATTTTGATAATGCCCCGGCAGCCCTGGAAAAATTCCGCCAAAAACCGGCACCTATTGTTATTGCGGACTTAAAGATGGAACCGATGGATGGTCTGGAGCTGCTAAATCATATCAAAAATATGGCCCCGAATACCCAGGTATTAATGATCTCCGCTTATGGCTCAGTTGAAGTAGCTGTGCAAGCAATGCAAAATGGCGCAGCGGATTTTTTAACAAAACCATTTTCACCGGAAGAATTAAGACTGCGGGTAAAGAATCTGGTTGAGAGAATAAAACAGAATAAGAAGATTGAAACCCTCGAGGAACAGAATCTATTGTTGCAGCAGGATTTGGGTATGCATTTCCGGGAACTGATCGGTCATTCCAAACCAATGCAGGAAGTCTTTGCGGTTATAGAAAAAGTGGCGAAGGAGGAGACCTCGATCCTGATAAAGGGGGAAAGCGGCACCGGCAAAGAACTGGTGGCCAGGGCGATTCATACCAGGAGTCCCCGGAAAGATAAGCCATTTATCCGGGTAAATTGCGGTGCCCTCAATGAAAATTTGCTGGAAAGTGAGCTTTTTGGTCACGAAAAAGGAGCCTTTACCGGGGCCATCAAACAAAAGAAGGGACGTTTTGAACTTGCCCATGAAGGAACACTTTTTCTGGACGAAATCGGGGACATCTCTCCGGCCATGCAAATAAAATTATTGCGCGTATTGCAGGAAAAAGAATTTGAAAGGGTTGGGGGAGAAGAAACATTGCGGGTTGATGTGAGAATTATCTCTGCCACCAACCAAAATCTGGAACAACTGATGGAGGTGGGTAAATTCCGGGAGGACCTTTATTACCGGCTCAGCGTGATCCCGGTTAAATTGCCATCCTTAAGAGAAAGAAAGGAAGATATCCCTTTACTGGCCAATCATTTTCTGAAAAAATTCGAAAGGGAAAGCAGAAAAGTAAATTTTCAAATCGATCCTGCCGGAATTGAGCTGTTAAAACAATATCCCTGGCCGGGAAATATCAGGGAACTTGAAAATCTGATCGAGCGATTGGTGGTCATCTCCCCCCAGCCGGTCATCAGTGCGGAGTTGATTGGGCGGCATGTCGGGAAGACAGTTACTCATTTTGCCACATTGGAAAATTTGCCCCTGGAAGATGCCCTTTATCAGTTCGAAAAAAATCTAATTCAACAAGCATTGAAGGATAGCGGAGGTATTAAAAATAAAGCCGCAAAAAGATTAGGCCTGAAGACCAGTACGCTTTATTATAAAATGGAAAAATTTGGGTTACTAAAATGATAAAAATTTATTTGACAATTTTTTTGTTTCTGGCCATTGCTGTTCAGGCGCAGGATATCACTGAACTGGAGTCTCAATATATCAATAAATCTCAGCAATTACAGAAAATCAATCAGAAGCTGGACTCGCTGCAGAACCAGAAGACCGAATTCTCACGAAAGATAAATTCGGCAAAATCAAAAGGAGAAAACAATACAAAAAATTTAGCTGATTGGATGCAAAAGGCGCAATACCTCTCGCAGGCAATTGAAAGAAATGAGAGGGAAGCCACCCGACTGAACAAAGAACTTTCCGATTTGGCAAATATACTGGATCAAAAATATGTTGCTTCCATAGATTCCTTGCGCAGGCTGCAAAATTCAGCAAACGGTAAAGCAGGAAAATCAGAGCTGGAAGGAAAAATACTGGTATTCAGCGAAAAACGTTTTCTGATCTCTCCCGGATTTAAGAATCTATCATTCGATCCAAAAAAAATGAAGGAAATAAACCTGGCAGAGAGTAAAGACACTCTGGAGTATAAGATAAAATCGGAATACTTGATTAATGCAAAAAGTGAAATAGACGAATACCGGCAAAGGGTAAATCAATCTCTGACCGAGGTGAAAGATTACATTCGCTTGCGGGAGAAGACCAACCGTTTTCTGGAAGAAGTTGATGATAACCGAACATTTGGTTCCCTGGCCCAGATTAACCTGGATAAATCCTCCACCGCTGTATTCAATGATCCCAATTCTTATGCCGGCAGGGATGCTCAACTTTTCGAGCTTTCCTTAAAATCGCAGGCACAATCTTTACTTTACTTTATTAATAATCTCTCGCTGCAGGATCCGGAGGTGATGAAATATTCCGGGAAAGAATCCATCACCTCGACCGACATAATGATGACAGCCCAAGAATATGCGGACTTACTAAAGCAGATAGATAAAATATTACAGGGCTATCAGACAACCATCGATAAAAAATTAGAGCCACAATGGTAATCACAATCTAAAGGAGAGGCGGAGATGATTTACCTCCTGGCCTTGGCCTGCCATTTGTTCAGCCTGACATAAAATTAATTCGTATATTATTGGGATGCTGAAAAAAGTTTTCCTGCTACTGATCACAACATTTCCATTATTAGCCGTTTACGGACAGCCTGGTAGAACATTGTGGCGTCTCTCCGGCGAGACAGGTGCTTATCAGTTCCGGGATATAGCCAATAACAAATTCCATTCCGGTCTGCTTAGACTGGAAGGATCGATTGATTATGCAAAAAAAATGAATGCTTCACGCTGGGATTTTCAATTACGAATCAAACCTGAGTTCTATAGCTCCAGTAATGTTTTCTCCAATTTAAAATTCTTTTTCTCTGGTCAATATGCCAGTAAAATGTCACAGGGTAACTGGGGTGTGTCATTGGATGCCCGTCGTTTCTACTATTTCACTGACCATGAAAAATTCATGTTCGATTTGATGAATCTGAATGGTTTCTTAATTTGGGCGATTCGTGACCGAACCAATATCATTTTTAACCTAAACTATGCATATCGCGATGTTTCGAACAGTTTTGACCAAAGCTTGGATGCCCTCGCCAGTCAGATAAAATTACTCTTTCCTCAATTTAAATTATGGAATACCGGAATAGGTTGGTATCTCGAAAAATTCAATATTGGCGAAAAGGATTATATTTTTTCAAATAACCTAAGGACCAAAAATTCCGGCTGGCGTTACGGACCGGAAATTTCAATTGACTTTCGAAGCAAATCTGTTCTGTCAGCTGTCTACCGATTTCTATTGCACCAGTCGGATATTACCAAACAGCCCTCGTATGAGCATCAGGTCAGAGTGCTCTTCGGCAAGTTACTTTCAGACAGGTGGGCCATTTTCTTTCTGATAGATTATTATTTCAACAAATTCACTTTTATAGATGAGACAAATCTTAATTTACTTTATTCTCCTGTTGATAATGAAAGTGTAATCAATTTGAAGCTGGATTATGATATTAATCAAAATGTGAGTTTGTATATGAAAACCGGGTATATGAAGGAAAATCTGCTATATTCCGGTTTCTCCACCCAGGGATGGCAGAGCATACTTGGTATTCAGCTCAAAAGCAAATGAAGAATACGTCGTCCTGATTCACCCTTTTTTGGTTCCAGCAGAATACACGCTTCAGATAAGGAGTGTACTCTAAGTATAGTTATGATTATTGGCATTATTCAACCAGTTAGTAGTTAAGTTGTACCGAACGGAGCGGTTAACTGAACCATCTGGTACGCTATCCAGGATAAATCCAAAAACCAATATCGGCGTAAGTCATCATAATTCAAGTAATTAAAGTAATTGCGGAAACCGTGGCACAGACTTTGAGGCTAATATTAAAAGAATATCGGGAGATAATTGAATGCACAATAATTTTACCATCATAATAATAACTTTATTGACGCTCTTTTTCCCAACTCTACTGTTCGCCCAGGATAACCAAAAGATTGAAGAGCTCGAGCGCCAATTAAACCGTATTGAAGAAAAGATTCAGGAGGCTCGCCACCTTGCCTCACTATTTCAGAACCCCAAGCTTAATCAATTTGTGCAATCAGCCGAAGACTACTACCAGCAAGCACGACTGGCTTTTCAACAGAAACAATATATCCGGTCGGCTGCCTTTATCAAACTGGCTTATGCTGAACTGACTAAAATTTACCGGGAACTTAAACTAAACTCGCAATACCGGCTGAAATTCAGAGACAAATTGAATCAAAAAATTCAGGAAGCGGAACAATTGGTGGGCCAATCCAGAAATACAGATGCCGACAATTTTCTAAACCGGGCCAAATTTTTCCGGCAGCGTGCTTTTCAATTATCCGAAACGGACCGACCCGAAGCGGCCATTAAAAATTACTTCCTTGCCATCTTCTTTGCCGAGAACGCCATTCGGGCAGTAACCGGAAATGACGGAAGAGAATTAAACAATTTGGACCGATATTTTGAAGATACCCGTACTTTGATGCTGCAGGTTCGGGAAATGGAAGGATTTGCGGAAAATCCCACAGCAGGAAATCTCTTCTCCCAGGCTGAAAAAGAATTAACCAACGCATACCGGTTCTATCGGGAAAATGAACTCCGTCGTGCATTTCAAAAGGTTCAACTGGTCAATCGCATACTCTACCGGATAATTGATCTGCTTGAAACCGAACCAATTGCTCTGGAGAAAAGACTGGAATCGGATCTGCAGCTCATGCAAAACCAAATAAATGAAATTCAACCCGAAGTCCAGAAAGCAAACCGGGGAGATTTGAATCGGATTTTTAAACGGATGTTGTTTTTGATTTCAACTGCAAAACAGAAATTTGAAGCAAAAGATTATGTAGCAGCCCGGAACAGACTGGGTCTGGCAAACCGGCTCATGTATCGGATTCAAAGATTACTCTCTTCCGGGACTTCCGAACAGGAAGACACTCGCCTCTTAAGCCAGATAGAAACTGCCGAATCGATGATACAATCCCTGGAAAACAAAAATCTGAACTATAAAGGCTCGGCCGAATTATTGTCTCTGGCCAGAAAAAACCTGGATGCGGCAAATATAGCCTATGAGCAGAAAAACTATAATCTGGCACTACAGAATATCCGGATTTTTAACAACCTGGTTTTAAAAATTGATCAGGCGCAAAACATGGAAAAGCGTGAGGGAGAAAAAAAGGAACAGATAAACGAAGAACTCCAGCGACTAGAAGTTATGTTGAACAAACCGCCAGCTGAAGTCCAGACCAATGAACTTTTAAAAGCCAAGTATCAGAATGCAGAAGAACTATTTCAGATCGCACAGAAGGTTTGCACAGAACAGAATAATGGGCTTTGTGCCCAATTAATCCGATTGGCAATAATTTTAATAACGCAGTAAACTTTTGTCCCTGGGCCCGGGATGAAGTTTCGCGGTGCACACAAGAAAACAAGGAGGAAAGAAGAAATGAAAAAGATAATGTTTAACCTGATAATCATCGCCCTGGGGTTATTCCTGATCATAGGATGTGAAAAGGACTCTGCCCCGACCAGTGGAGACTACACTAATTTAACCGATCAGGAACTTGTTGAACAATCGCTGTTGAATGAGAATGATCCCGAATTTGAGGATATTCAGGATTATCTGGTTGACTGGGGAATAGACGACGGTTCGGAAGCCAACATGTACAATGGATTTTCAAATTTTGGCGGCGCTATAAATTTACCAAAAATTCTGTCGCCCATTGATAATGTGATTCGTTTCGGTCGCAAGATAAATCAACGATTTCCACGAAAAATTGTCTATCGCAGAATTTCGGAGGATAGTATCGCAGTGAGCATCGAGCGTGTCTTGGCGGGACGAATCTTTATCTTTCAAAAACTGGATACTCTCTCTACCGAAACAGATTCGTTTAAAATCTATACCAAGCCTTTAACTCACCGGGTACGCCGCAATACCATTTTTGTTCGACGTAGCAACGATGAGATTATCCGGCATCCCCGCCGCCGCTGGAGACTGGCAGCTATTTCTCTGGGTGATGGAATCAGTCATCCGGATCCGACGGTTGAAATTCATCAGGTCACTGTGGAATCCAGTGGAGGTACATCTCTGGTTTTCACCGACCCATTGGGTACCATGCTCTCCATATCGGATGATCTACCGACTTTCACCCAGGGAGAAGTAGTTACAATAACAACGCTGGTTAGTAATTCATCACCAAATCCGGTGATTAATCCCAGTACCGGTGCAACCGAAATCCTCCTGCTGCATTTTGGCCTCAGCCGGATACATCGGGCCAGAAAACAATTCCTGTACATGGGGGTGGATCCTACTACCGGTTATCATATTTACCAGGGACAGTGGACGGTGCATGAGCCAGCCTACCGGGCTTTCCATGCGGTGGTGGATGTTATCGACAATGGCACCATCTATGACGATGACTCGGAAATGTATCCATACAATTCGGCTACCTGGGGCTGCCCGTACCGGGTTCTTAACGGTAACTAAAGAGACACTCAACAATCCCATACAGATGCCCGGATCAATGTATCCGGGCATTTTTCAAACTACAGAAAAACCCAGACCGAAAATAAAAAATATGTCAGGTATTGTTCAAAATCTTTCGGGTAATTTCAGGAAATATCTTATTTCATTAATTTTTCTGGTCTTAATCCTGAATAACCTGATTGCGCAAAACAATCCGAATGAAGTTCAAAAAGACGTTTCGGAGGATTTGTTCAAATCGAGACTAATACAGTTGGATTTTATAATTCAACAGGAACCGCTGGTAGATAGTCTGGTAATTTTGTTGCGGGGAGAGGCGGAATTGTTTGCGAAGCAAAGTGATTTCTCCAGTGCCCTTTCTCTGTTAGACCAAGCTCTGGATTTATCCGATAGTTTTGACAACGACAGCCTGAATGTATTCAAGCAAGTTTCTTCAACATCTTCACAAAGCCCAGCAGTTCAAACCATTGGCTTACCCCCTGGAAAATGGGCAATAGAAGTTGGCACAGATTATTCCCGGTTGGAGTACGAGTTAAGTTTCATTGAGAGTGACAGTGTAGTTCTCGATCAACTCAATAATCTTTATCTGGCAACCAGACTTCTTCAATACGGATATTGCCTAAATAGAAATTACCGATTTTATGGTTATCTACGGGCTGATCAAAACATCTTTCAATCAAGCCTGTCAATGTCGTTGGAGTCTCGCCCAGCAATTAATTCGTGGCGTATAGAAGGCCAAACTGATTTGTATTTGCAAACCTCCGAATCAGCAGGAAACTTTCTGGATAATCAATTATGGGCAATCTGGAAAAAATCAATCAATTCCGACAATCAGTTACTTTTGAGTTCACGATTAAGATTAAAAAATCATTTTAAAAACGATTCGACCTTTGGTGATATCTATTATGGCGAGACCAGTCTTTCACTACGGCACAATTATGATTTGCTCTCCTGGCTGGAGTTTTCTTTGCGGCCAACTTTTTATTTGGAAAATCAGGAACTTGGTCTGCGCTACGGGCAAATTCAGGGTCTGGGCAATTATTACCGAAGAGCGGATTTCAATCGGTATTTTCGATTACAACTACTCTATCAGTTCAGAGATTTTGTCAGTAAACAAAGTGGGAATGATCTTACCAATCAATATCATTCAGTCAGACCTACACTGGAAATGGAAATCCCAATAAAATCTCCTTTTACCCTGCAAAGTGAGATGGATTCGGAATATCGAAAATACCAACATCCGGACTTGACTTATTCGGATTTACTTTATGGTGCGGCATCCGGTCAGATAAAATTCTATTTCAATGATTTTAATTCAGTTGGGGCTGGTTACATTTTCGAGATCGAGAAACATTATGCCACTTCCGATATGGATGAAGCACTAATAGGCCAGGAAAATTTTCATGTGAACGGTCTGATCGTTTCCGCAGATATTATTAGTTCAATTGGATTAATGATCTCTCTGGTTTATCAATACGCGATAAAAACTTATCCGAATGCGGGAAATCAGGATTTTTTCGGTATTTACAGTAACCGCAGAATTCACAGTATACAGGGATTCGGATATATTCCGGTTTCAGCGCATTGGCAGCTTCAATTTTTTGCAAACTACGATAACGACCGGGATCCGGACCGGGAAGCAAATGACAATTTCAGCACGCTTCTCAATGCCTCAATTGTCTATAACTTTTAATTTCACGATCGTCTTTATTCGCTTACCTATCGTAATATCAAATAACTTTCCCTCACTAAAACAACACACAAAGCCACAATGAGAAGAGTTTGTTGGAAATCCGGAATACTATGTGTTGAATTTTTACTTTTTCAGATCTCGTTATAATAAATAGAATTGGATTGACTAATTAATTCTTTTTCCCATTTCTTGAAATTTCCCAGGTTAAATAGCCAACCTGCTTTTCCGGGCTTGTGTTTAATTTCGATTTAAATTATATTCACATTTAATTATACAAGGAAGGTTAGATGAAAAGAAATCAGATTATTCTGGATGCGATGGGTGGAGATAATGCACCACACGAGATTATCAAAGGTACGGTATGGGCTTGTAAAGAGAGCCCGACATTGCAGGTAGTTCTGGTGGGAAATACCGATCAAATCCGAGAAAACCTCAAGGAATTTGATATTGGGGGTTTGAACTTTGAGATCATCCATGCCAGCGAAATTATTACTATGAAGGATTCCCCCAAAATAGCGGTAGATGAAAAGGAGGATGCCTCTATCAATGTGGCCTGCCGTTTGTTGGCTAACGATGAAGGAAGCGCACTGGTGAGTGCCGGCAATACCGGCGCCACTATTCTCTCCTGTGCCAAACATCTTCCCATGATCGAGGGTGTTGAGAGGGGTGCTCTGGCAGCGGTTTTCCCGGCAGTGAAAAATAAACCCAGTGATCCCGGTAAAACGGTGATGCTTGATGTTGGTGCTACCCTCAATTGCACCCCGGCCCAACTTATTCAATTTGCGATTATGGGAATCCATTATGTAAATGAAGTAATGGAAATTGAAAAACCGCGGATCGGTTTACTCAACATTGGTGAAGAGGAAACTAAAGGACATGATGCCTTGGTGGAGACTTATTCGCTCTTAAAAAAAGTCGAAGGCGCAAATTTCATTGGTAATGTGGAAGGTAAAGATATTATGCGGGGAATCGCCGATGTTATCGTGAGCGAAGGGATGGTTGGTAACATCGTTTTGAAAGCCCTGGAAGGCGCAGCTGAAATGGGTATCGAAACCGGCAAAAGGATATGGAAAAAGAGTCTAATGGCGAAAATGGGAATTACACTTCTCGCTCCCATGCTGAAAAAAGTAAAAAAAAGAGTGGACTACTCCGAGTATGGCGGAGCTCCCATTCTGGGATTTCAAAAACTGGTAATTAAATCTCATGGACGTTCGAGAGCCAAAGCAATCAAAAATGCGCTTTTAATGGCGGAAACCTCCCTTAAACAAAATCTTGTGAAACATATTAAAGAGGATATAAGGAAATACAATCAGATTTTCTTTGAGGTATATTGATTTCTCTGCAACATCGTTTTAAAATAAAAAGGGCGATCTGAATGGTCGCCCTTTTAGATTATGAATAATTCATGAGCCTGTTCAAAAAAGCCAAAATATTATAATTCTGTTCTGCATCTAGCGGATTATAATCTAAATAAAAAACTGAAACATAGATTCTGAAACGAGTTCAGAATGACAAACTGATGAAAATAGACTAATAGAACAGATCTAATAAATTTTTGATACTCAGGAAACCAGATTTTCTAGTGCGATGGATTCATTAACAGTGTGATCAACTGAAATCATGTTGGTTTCAACAGCGACAATGGACTGACCTTCGAAGGTGATATCGGTCTTTCCCAGAAGTATGCCTGCCCAGCCGACCTGAAGGATCCTGGTGGTATGCCCACCTTTTGAAACAAGGACATCCGGTTCTTTCATAAAGGTATGGGTATGTCCGCCCACAATCCAGTCGATGCCGTTCACTTTCTCCGCTAAGGTGATATCCGAAGGTCGTAATTCGTCGTATTGATATCCGAGGTGAGATAGGACGATGACCAACGAACACCCAACATCCTTGCGCAGATAGTTAACCACGGATTGCAACGGCTTGTATGGTTCACTATAACTTATCTCCTTATGATTTTTCGGAGCAACCAGATCGGTGAAGTCAATACCTACTCCGGTGAGACCCACTTTTATCGGGCCCATTTGACGAATAACAAAAGTCTGGATATGTGGTCGCAAAGGCGTTTCACCCAAGTCATAATTGCAATTCACGATCGGGAATTTTGCCTGGTATAATGCTTCGGTAAGGGATAATACACCGTTATCAAATTCATGGTTGCCCAGAGTGCTCGCATCATAATTACACAACGACATGGTCTGATATTCAATTTTACCTTTGTAAATGTTGAAATAGGGCGTCCCCTGCAGCACATCTCCACCATCCAGCAGCAGGGTATTAGGATTTTGTTTGCGGAACTGGTTGACCAGCGTAGCCCGGCGGGCAATACCTCCTAAACCCTGGTTGCGGCCACCATCCATAGGAAAAGGATCGATGCGTGAGTGAGTATCGTTAGTTTGCAAAATGGTTATGCGAAAACGGTTGGCCTGCGCCTGCAGATTTTTTATCCATAGATGGGGAAACTGGGTTGCCGCCCCCAAAACCAGGGAGTTTCGCAAAAATTCTCTTCTTTTCATCTGTTTAATCCTCTAAAAAGCTGACTTATTTCACAACGATCGCCTTCGTTATCTTAGGTAATTAGAAAACCTCTTATTTAAGATCAATTATTCGATGCACGATACCAAGAAGCTACCTAATTGCTCTCAATAACAATCCGGCCATCTACTTTTGTATCAATCTTCTTTCCGGCGGCCTGCAGTCCTTTTACTTCATCCAGAATTGCATCCCGCAATGTTACACCAAGAAAAGTGCGGGGAACTTCACTCAGTATTTTTAACCGATTCCGCCCCGGAGCTGATAAATAATCTGTTGTCACCAGATAATAAAGGCTGTCATTTTCCACATAATTACCACCAACCGACAATTTCTTCAATCGTCCATTCTGGTATTCGATGCGCAAACCGCCGATGGGTTCACCTCCTATTTCTCCAATCTCCTTGGCCAGCGCATGTACCTGATTTCCATTCATCTCCAACACAACCAGTTCATTCTCAAAGGGCATCACTTCATAAATTTTACCCACCGTAACCGCGCCTTTCGGAATGTCCACTCGTAATCCTCCCAGATTGGTCAGGGAAATTTCCACCGGCTTATCAAATTCGGCATTCGCTCTTATTAAGATTAAATCTGCTACAAAATTATTCAGCGGGGCTTCGGGTTTACCCCTGGTTAAATTAACCGCACTATGGCCAATAACTACATCCATGGTTTTATCTAATTCCTTCCGATATGGTGCGATAAAAGCTTCCAGATCGGCATCCGCAGCCAATGTCGAGTCAATTTGAATATTCTGGCTGATAACATTCGACAGATCGAGAGAAGATTTTCCGGCGGGATTTGCAGCACAGGAGAGCAAAACCAATGAAAGAAAAACTGTAAAAATGAGGTTCTTCGTTTTCCGATACTTTTTCAGACAATTCTCAAAATGGTTCAAAGTAATATTCATCATGCTTTTTCCATTTACTTACAGTTAACAAACTTTTTCATGGTTTAAAAATAATATCATAAATATTAATCTGGTGCTCTTTTTTTTGAAAATTGACATTCATTAAAGTTCTCTCAAAATAAAATCCCTGCTCTTGAATAATTTGGAAAAATCTTTCCGCTATTGGGCGTTTTGGTTCGCTTAGGTATACATGACCTTTAGGTTGTAACACATTCCTGAACAAATCTAATAACGGCTTAAAAAACCGTTCCTCATAGATAATATCTGAAGCCAAAATATAAGGAAATTTTTCTGCCAAGTCTGGTTCCCGCCAATCCATCACGGTTGTTTTGGGGATCATACCCAGGTTAAGTAACCAGTTTAACTCTGCCAGCCGCAACGCGTCCGGCTGATAATCGGTAAGCAGAAGCTTACCCCCCTGAATTTGAGCAACCATCCCGGTTAAACCAATGCCACATCCCAGCTCCAAAATCCGAGTCCCGGGTAAAAATACCAGATTCTGCAGAATATGCTCGGATAGCGCCAGGGACGACGGCCAGATCTCTGCCCAATATGGAAGGCGCTCGTCAATAATATGGATATCATCCGGAGGTCGTTTACTGAGCTCATCCAACAGATCGTCCATATCATGAACAGTAAATAAAGTAAAATTTCGATGCAAAATATCTATATTTATCTTTTTAAGTTTGAATTTTTGAGAGATGAATTGATATAAGGAATCAAATCTTTCAGCAGTTTCTAAACCAAAGGGAAAATCAAAATTCATGGAATCAAGGAAAAAGTTGATTTAAAATAATTATAAGCGTAATTGCAGGGTCAGGTCTGCACTTCCTGATGCAATCAGACAGACCACTCTATCAGGTCAAATGATTCACTGGGGACTTCGACTTCGATCAGATTCATCCGCGGAAATTCTTCCAATAGCTGCCCGTTTAATTTCAATAAAATCTGAAACCCAATGGTTTCTCCGACCTCTACTGAAAGATTATTAAAAGGTATAGCCATCTCTAGAATATGCTTTAAACGAAAAACTGGCTCTATGCTGGTTCTTTCCTGGATTTCATTCTTCATTACATATTTTTCCATCACACCTCTGAGTGGTGACAGAACGATGGTGCTGGGACTTGGGCTCTTAAGTGCAATAACAAATTCAGTAATCGGATCGGGTTTTTTGTGAAAATCCAGACGCAGGTATAAATTTTTATCATCAAACCCGACATAAATTTTATTCATCAACTGGGATACCTGATGCATAGAGGATTGGGGCGATTTCGCTACATCGTAACAGGCGGCACCCACCCATTCAAAAAAATAGGATGGCTCGCCGTCAATTTTGGGATGGATGAAATTTTTCGGCCGGGTGCTGACAAATCGGTCATGGTAGGTTCTTTTAATCGGCTGATATAATATTGCCGGTACATCGGTATTGAGCAGGTGATACACATCCATCAGGTGCTCCCGGTAAAGCTGATCGAATTCCATATCATTGGCCGAGGCATGTTCATCCCCATACCACCAGTTCCAGTCCGATCCTTCTGCGATGTATATTCGCTCCCACGCTTTCTGAATTACTTCATCAGAAAAAATGCCTTCCTTCTCTTTTTCTACCAGGAAATTACGGGTTTCGGTCAGTAAATCCCAGGATTTATTATCTTCCTCCGAACCGATCCAGATATTGAAGTTACTGTTGATCCAGGAGCCGGGAAAAATAGTAGTTATTTTATCCGTTTTGATTTTTTTCTTTAAAACGTCGCCAAAAGTTATGGTCTGGATTAATTTATCGTCAGTCAACGCCTGATAGAGATTCCGCAGAAAAGGCTTGCCATCATCGGTATAATATTCCCAGCAATTTTCACCATCCAGGATAATAGGAATAACAAATTGATCGAGTGAGCTTTCCCCATTTTGATCGATCAACATTTTTCGGATGGCATGCAACCGTTCCATAAAATCTGCCACAGCTTTTTCCGGGGTCCAGTTACTGTATACAAAACCAATCGCGTCAGACAAATAGTGATCCCGGAAAAAAACATGAATACTGTTTTTCTCAGTTTCCAGACAATAGGGCTGATAAATTTTCGAGTGCGAAAAAGATTTGTCCAGTGTTTTACTTAAAATCCCTTCGTCAGAAGCGACCCACTTCACACCCTTGCGGGCAATAATTTCCAGTGCTTCGGTACTAACGCTACCTTCCGAGGGCCACATTCCATCCGGCCTTTTGCCAAAAATTTTCTCCACATAGGCCAGTCCTTTTTCGATTTGCGCTTCGGCATCTTCGATATGGTTGAAATGATGTTTCGGAACCGGGATCCCCGGAGCTGCCTCCTGACAAATATGGTTATCGCACAACAGAGGCAAAATCGGGTGATAAAACGGGGTAGTACTGATTTCAATTTGCCCCTTCTCCCACAGTTCCTTATGTAAGGGAATAATCTGACTTAATATTTCTTTGATTTCTTTTAGCAGTGAGTTTTTATCGGCTTCAGTAAAATTTTTTCCCTTTTTAAAGAATTTTTGTATACCGGATTTTTTACGGGACTCAACCCCAATCCAGGTTAAATTATACCAGACCTGTAAATCCCGGTATTCCTGCGGAGCAAAGGAGGCTATTTGTCTTTCAACAGGTTCATTTTTGAGATAGACCTTAGATTTTAAATACAACTCATAGTATCTGCGATAAGGCTTTATCATGGTATTGACATTGGTCAGGAAGAAATGATCTAAAATTTTCTCCTTCTCTTCCGGTTGGAGTTTGTGAGCCGGTTTTTCGGTAAGTTCCCAGATATTATCTTTGGCATTGTTACTAATATAATCCCCTATCTGCAGGAGAAGGGATGGAACCAGATTAAAATTTTGCTTTAAATCGGGAAATTCCTTCAAGACCAGTAATAAATCAAGATAATCCTTAGTACTGTGAAATCGGACCCAGGGCATCTGATAAACACCGGAACTGTTTTTATAATAAGGCTGGTGTTGATGCCAAAGGATAACCAGACCAAGTTTTTTAGTACTCATATTGATATCACTTTTTGACTTTTATTCTATCCAACACAGAAAACATTAGTCTTTTCCGTTCCGATGCCGAAAGCGTAGTATAAAAGGCAAGCACACAGAGCAAAACAAAAATGATTGCCCGGGATGGGAGATTCGGCCCTATAATATAATAAATTAAGTAACCGATACCAATTGTCAGGAACACCCCGAAAAGTCGCTTATAATTTACCGGAATGGGATAAAGCTTTTGCGAAATAAAATAGATCAGCAAGAACATGGACAGGTAAGCTGAAACTGTCGCGATTACCGCACCCCAGATTCCAATACGGGGTAACAGTATCATATTCGTGACAATATTCAGGATAGCGCCGGTACCGGTAAAAAGCACCATATACTGGCTTTTTTTGGTGATATAAAATGCCGGAGTGAAAATAACATAGATACCGTAAAAAAAATAAGAAAGCAAAATCCAGGGAATAAAATCGATTCCGGGCCAGTAACTCGGCCAAAGCAGATAAAAATCATTGAAATAATAAAATGTGAGAATATCTTTGATAAAAAAAGTCATTCCAACGATGATCAATCCCGCAGCAAACAGATAGTAATTTAGGATTCTGGAATAGGTGGCTGGAGCTTCTTTTTGCTCTGAAATTTTCAAAAAGAATGGCTGCCAGGCGTTTCGAAATCCAACCACCAGTAATAAAAGTACCGATGCAAATTTATAATTTGCATGGTAAAAAGCCAGAACATCCTTACCAAGATAATCTGTGACTAAAAACCGGTCAATCACTTCAATAATCATAAAAGCGATGCCGTTGGGTAAAAAGGGTAAACCGAAAACGACCATTTCTTTTAAAAGGGAAGGTTTAAAAGAAAAATTTAGATACTTAATAGCGATCGGAGACATGATCACCAGATTCAACAGAGAAGCGATGATATTGGCCTGCAGGATACCTTCCACTCCCCTTTTCAGCACAACCACAAATATAATATTCAGGATTAATTCAAAAGAAAACCTCAGGATCCGAAAAACGGTAAAGGATATCGCCCTCTCCTCCGCCCTCAGAATGAGAAAAGGTAGATTTCCAATGGTATCAAAGAATAGAATGAGGGCTGCCAGCTTAATAAAATTTGCCAGTTCCCCGGTGAACAGAATAACTTCTGCCAGAGGTTTGGCAAAAATAAAAATAAGCGCACTGGTTACCAGTCCCGAGAGAACCAGAATTCCGAAGGAGGTTGAAAAAACGGTCTTTTTACTTTCTTTTCCCAGGAAATAGTATCGTAAAAAAGCAGAGTCCATTCCGAACAGGTACACAAAATTCATAAATGCAATAAAGGTATAAACCAATCCGTAATTGCTGTAATCGGACATCTGTGGCAGATAAAGCGGACTGGTATAAATCGGGGTCATGATAAGACCCTGCAATCGCTGAATTGATGTGCTTATAGAATAGATAGCGGAATGGTGAAAAAGTCTACGGATGGGGCTGATTGACTTTTTAACGGATCCCGATTCCCTGGGGATTTCCTGGTTTGTATTTTCCATTCAGAGTTTGACTTTTGAAATCAAAATATGAGTAATTATTACACCGAAAATTTTTCTATCAGGATAATCGTCAAATATTAGAAAATTTTAGAACTTCTATTTTAAGTTCAGACGCAAACCATCAAAAGCCGGTTGAATATTTTGCGGTAATCTATGGACAAGTTCCTGATGCCCTACTTCATGACTCATATGGACCAGATAAGTTTGCATGGCCCCAATCTTTTTTACTTCCTCCACTGCCTGCTCGATGCTGAAATGGGTGGGATGGGGTCCATCTCGTAACGCCCCAAGCACCAGTACATCCAAATCCTGCAGTAAAACATAACTTTCCGCCGGGATGTGACTGACATCCGTACAATAGGCAAACTGTCCGATCCTGAACCCGAAGAGGGATAACTCCCCATGCAGCAAAGGTATCGGGATAATCTCGATATTAAAAAGTGAAAAAGGATCTTCATCGATCAGTTCATGATCGATCTGTGGCGTATCGGACGGATAACAGGAATCATCGAAAACATATTTGTAGACCCTTTTCAAATGTTTATAGGTATGTTCGGAAGAATATATCGCCACCGATTTTTTCTGGAGAAAATTTATCGCTCTCAACTCATCTAATCCGAAAATATGATCGACGTGGTGGTGGGTAAAGAGAACCGCATCAACCGTGCTTATTTTTTCCCGCAGTGCCTGCTGGCGAAAATCGATTCCGGTATCTATAATAATATTAATCCCTTCCGCCTCAATCCAGACGGAGGTTCTGGTACGTTTATCTTTGGGATCTTTCGATTGGCAAACTTTACATTTACAGCCAATCATGGGAATGCCCATGGAAGTACCAGTACCTAAAAAAGTAATCCGCAACAAATTCCCCTATTGTAAAATATTAGTTAATTGATGAAGCAACCATCAAATTATTTCACTGATATTTAAAATTAACACCGCGATTGCTAGTGGATCTCCTCAATAGTCTCCTGATATTCAATACCTCTTTCTTTTAATCCCTGCAGAATAAATTCCACACATTCTTTCTTTTTCCCCAGAAATTCCGGGGGCGACACGCCTTTATTCTGATACAATCTCTGACTGATCATCCGGGCTACCACTGTGGCAGTGTAGCCTGTCGTGCGAGCCATGGAAGTTGCATTGGTGGCCGGATCAAAACGATCTAATAGAAAATAGCTGTATCTATATTTTTTACCCTTACGGCTTCCCTCAACCATAATCTGCATCACGGTTAAGTCTTCCTCTCCCTCCTTTAATTCCCACATGGGGAATAACAATTTGGAGGTGAAATCGATTGGCCGAATCCGGGAACCGTTTACATTTATGGGTTTATCGGAAAAAAACCCGGTTTCTCTTAGAACTTTCATTTTATCGATATGGCCAGGATAGCGCATAGTTTTTTCTTTCATATTCGGGCATTTAATCGTCCGCATTAAAGTTCTGAGTCCATCGGTATTGAATGCTTCCAGGGTACCAACACCGGGAAAATCCAGTAGTTCGGGATCGGATAGAGCCTCTCTGATTACCTGCTGCCCATTTTCCACATAGCGGGCAGGTCGGGTGTATTCTTCGATCACATCAATCGGAGAAAACACCGCCTTGTACTCGTATGGCCATTCCCGAACAACCGGCAGCCCACCTACATAAATCAGCGCCCGATGGATCTCATCCAGTAACTGACTGACATGACCAACCAGCACATTGCTCATTCCTGGGGCAACCCCGCAATCCATGATGGCAATTACCTCATTTTTTTTGGCCAGGGCATCCAGCTTGAAGGGATCTTCCGCAAAAAAGGCAATGTCGACGATATTCTTTCCACTCTCAATCACCGTTTTAAAGGTCTGAAAACCCAGGTATCCCGGAACCGCGTCAATCACCAGATCGGCCTCAGAAATTAACCTTTTTACTGCCGCAGGTTTTGATAAATCACCCCGGAGTGTGATAATGCCCTTTATTTTTTTCAATTTTTGCAAAGCGTTTGAATCATGATCTGCCACGGTGATATCAAACTGTTTATCTTTCGCCAGATCAATGGCCATTGCGCTGCCAACTCTCCCGGCTCCGAGGATACAGATGTGCATACGGTGACTCCGACCTAAATTAATTTGTTTTCCAAAAAGCATTCCTAAATTACATTTGCAAGCAATTATTTCCAACAGTGAAATCAGTTCGGATCAAGTGAATTTACGAATATTCTCAAATTAACCCGCGTTACTGAGATTATTTTTCCAGAAAAAATGAAGACAAACTACCCAGAAAAAAACAGGGCACTAAAAATAGTACCCTTCTATGCTAATTAAAGTTATAACTTATTCAGAACCTTCAGGAATCTTGCTGGCCGAATCTCCTTTTCTAAAACTGATGACTTTTAAAAATGTCCAGGGCCAGGGCCGGATTATCCACTTCCAGAATGATTGTACCACTGGGTTGTTTCGGCTCCAATGCTCCGTAGAGATAATTAATATTAATACCCGCATTCCCTAATTTAGTGGTCAACTCCATCAACGCACCCGGATGATTTGGCATCAACACCCGCAGTACCTCCCGTTCCTCTACCACATAGTTATTTTCATGGAGCACCTGATAGGCCTGTTTCGGCTCTGAGACATAGAGCCTGGCGGTATCCTGGAAAATACCTACACCAAAAATTGATATATTCTTTTTCTTGAGGATTCGCAGCATTTCCCCAGTTGCTTTGGGGCGATTTTCAATAACCACATATAGTTCCTTGATTTTTTCCATTCAAGTCTCCTAAAATAATGGATCAGAATATTTAAACGATAATTTTATTCGATTAAGTCGGTGCTTGTTTTTTGCTTTCCGGAAATTTTTCCCCAGGTGGTGCGGATCACATCCCTGGAAAATTTACCTGGCGTCTTTAATGCTGCATTCACAATAGACTTGGTAATATTCCCGGCAGAGTTCATTACGATAACGCTGAGCATTTTCGCCCCTTCCAGACTGGCTGATCGGCGAATCACACTTCTTTCCTTTTTTAGCAGACTTCCGCAATATTGTTTAGTAATTGCACCAACCCGAAGGGTCAGATATGCGTTAGCGGATCCGGTTAAAAGCGAATTGGTGACGATTCCGGCCACATTGGTTATCCCGGGAATCGATCCGGTCAAAGATGCCCCAAGGACACTGGTTATTATCGGCTCAACCTGCTGTGAGATGTCCAGATCATTTAGCTCGCCGGCAATAAACGCCGTACCGGCAACATTGGCATAGAGCTGCAACATTTCCCTAAGGCTCGGCCGCTGATAATAAACATGGGCTACCTGCCAGACCATTCTTACCTGGGCTATGAGGACTGTAATGGCATCCAACCTGCCGGACTGGGATATCGCAGTGGTTAAAAATACCGTGGTCGCATTTTGCTTTATCAGAATATCTGACTGTTTATTAAGCACTTTTATCGCTTTTTCAATATCATGGTAATTGGACAAACTAATGCCCTGCAAATATTTATTCTTTCTCAGCCGTTTACCCAGTTTCTGAATAAAAAGGTCAAATTCAGGGGAGGTTCGTTCTACTGGAGGCTGAAGCACTTTAGGAAGTTTCAGATAAATAATAACTGGTATGAGTAAAAGGGCGGCATACAATATGATTAATGCAAGTGCAACAGTTTGACCCAGTAATGGGCTGATACCGGATGCTAAATTGACGATCTGTGCTGTTTGGTTTATCAGAAAAATGATGAAGGCAATGATCAGAAACAGGCTGACTGATCCTAAAATGATTGAAATATTCTTTTTCAAATAAAACTCCGCGTAAATTTAAACAAATATTCTAAAATGTTAATGGTCAGATTCATCTACCGGAAGTAACAATTGAAATGGCTGGTCAGAAAATAGAATATAGAATAATATACTGATTGATTATTGTTATCTTTTGGTTTTGCAAGTCTAATCGATCAACTTTACTATTTAAATATAGAATCTATCCCTTGCGGGTTCAAGATGTATTTTTGTAACTTCCGGAGTAAAACTGTTCCTCAATCAGGATATATATTTTAATAAAAGTACATAGAAAACAAATTTACTTCAATGAAAAATTGAGAGGTTTAAAATGAAAAGTATCTTACTATATTTACTCTTAAGTCTTTTCATCGTATTCAATTGTAAACAATTATCCCAGCCGGCCGGCCGGCATTTTAATCCCGGAGATTATCTTCAGATTTCTTTGTCCATCAGGGATCTGGATTCCTCGCTCATGTTTTATCAAAAACTGGGATTTAAGGAAATTAAGGTGAGTGAATCATCCCCGGTTCCCTGGGCGCTTATCTCCGATGGCTGGAAGATGTTTATGATAAGCCAAAATCCTTATCCGTCCCCAGCATTAACCTATTATTCCAAAGACCTCTCCTGGAGAATTGACTCACTAAAAGCTGAAAATATTCCCTTCGAAGATGTAACAAATGCAAGCAATCCGTCCAGAACTCTGGTACTCAAGGATCCTGACAATATGGGCATCACCTTAATTCAATTAAACGTCAACAAATTACCCAAACCGAATGACAGCACATTCACTATTCTGGGTAAGATTGCCGAAATCAGTATGCCAGTGAATGATCTGTCAGCTTCGCTCCGTTATTATACCAGACTCGGTTTTTCAATTATTGCCTCCGGTGATGAGCCTCTGCCCTGGGCCACCGTATCCGATAAAAAGTTAACCCTTGGATTTTATGAAACTGATTTGATCACCGGAATCGCTTTTACTTATGAAAGTATGGATGTGGCAAAAACGCAAACAAAATTGAAAAGCGCAGAAATCCCCATTTTTCAGGAAACTGCAATTCCCGATATTTTTAAATTTGGTTTCTCATCTCCCGATGGACAAATATTTTATGTCCGTGAAAAACCTGAAAGATATTAGTATCAAATCTTAAACTCTGGCCAATAATACCTTTTACTGAGGTTTGTATAATATCCGCCGATAAATTGAATATTTTATATTCAGCGATAAATTACATTTACTATTTCTTTGCGAAAAATTCTTAACTGTTGATTTTAAAATAGTGGTTTTATAATATCATCAACCAAACAATTTAATCAAAATTAATACAACATGAATACTACCGGATCAAATAGAAAAACCACACCTTTTCGTGGATTTATGAGTGCATTATACATTGTTTCCGTTGTCATATTTCTTTATCTGTTATGGTATGGCAAAGGGTTTTACCTTACAGCGATTAATGAGCGCCCTCACAGCCCAGAATACCGGTTGCTCAGACCTGCAGGCAGATTTGGCCATACCGTGGGGGTTGTCGGAAGTGCCATGATGCTTTTCATGTTACTTTACTCCGTGCGTAAACGAACCCGTTTATTCAGAAACTTATTTCCACTATCACACTGGTTACAATTACATATCTATCTTGGGGTTTTTGGACCGCTACTCATTATCTTGCACTCTTCATTTAAAGTACAGGGTTTAATTGCGGTTAGTTTTTGGTCAATGATCGCGGTTGCCTTAAGTGGAGTTCTTGGTCGTTATCTATATCTTCAGATACCCCGAACACTGGCCGGGACCGAAATCGATTTTAATGAACTGGAACAATTGAATCTGAATATGTCGCAGGAAATTCACGATAAATATCAGATAGAACCAAAGCACCTGGAATCCATCGAAGTATCCATTTTCCCCCGTGTTAAACCGGAAAAGGGACTGATAATCGCCCTTTTTTCCATGATTTTTAATGATACTATCAGACCCATTCGTACCCACCGATTAAGAAAATATCTGGTGAAAAAATTAAACCTCTCCTCCCATGCAGTTACCCAGATGTTATCGTCCATTAAAAGGAAAGCAATGCTGCAAAGAAGAATTTCGATGTGGAATGCGATTCATCAGCTCTTCCACTACTGGCACGTTATTCACAAACCTTTTGCGATTGTAATGTACATCATCATGTTCGTTCACATTTTAGTTGCGGTATACGTGGGATACACCTGGATTTTCTGAAAACATTTATTAACATAAATTGGTGTGGATTCATATTAATGCACAATATTCAACATTCTTGTGTAAATTATTTTCGCAATTCACCGACAATTAAATTAAAATTGGTGTTCATCCTTATCATTTTAGTGGCAATAAATTTGCATTTTGCACACTTTTATTTAGTAAGTTTTTGCTAATTTAAATTCAACGAAGTAATCCTTCATTTAAGGAAATCTGTTTTTTAAATGATCTTACGATACGGTTATATTATTCTTCTTTTCCTCTCACGACTTGGATTTGCCCAACTTTCTCCGGGAGATTTACATAAATCCCATGCCTATTTGGAAGGATTGAAGAATTGCCAAAAATGCCACGGTGTGGGACAACGAATTACTGCTGCCCAGTGTCTGGAATGTCATCAGATTTTGAAAGAAGAAATTGATCAAAAGAAAGGTTTGCACTCTCGTCCGGGATACAACGAATGTCAGAAATGTCATGTAGAGCACCATGGAAGAGATTTTGATCTAATCTGGTGGGAAAAAGGTCAGGAAAATTTCAATCATGAATTAACCGGCTTTACCCTGCTTGGCAAACATAAAGATCTCAAATGTAATCAGTGCCATCAAGAAAAAAACATTGCGGAAAAATCAAAATTTACCAGTCAGGGGAAAGACCTGAATCGCACCTTTCTGGGACTTTCTCATAACTGTTTAAATTGCCACCAGGACGAACATCGGGGCCAGTTATCCTCAACTTGCCTGGACTGCCATACCACGGATGGTTGGAAACCTGCAGCCGGTTTTGATCACAGCAAAACCAAATTTGTCCTCACCGGTAAACATCAGAATGTACAATGTGCCAAATGTCATCGGGAGATCAATGATAACAAATATGCGGATGATAAGATCTTTTTGAAATTTGCCGGCTTACTATATCAATCCTGTACTAATTGTCATAAGGATGTGCATCAAAATAAATTCGGGCAAAATTGTACCCACTGCCATAATACAACCGGATGGTCAAATTACAATACCACCAGATTCGATCATAGCCGGACCAGATTTCCCTTGAGGGGAAAACATCTGGGTGTTGCCTGTGAAAAATGCCATGCACCTGGCCACCCTTTAACCGGCCTAAAATTCAGTCGATGTATGGATTGTCATCAAGACTACCACAGGGGGCAGTTTGCCAACCGGATACAGAGAGGTGCCTGCGAGGAGTGCCACACGGTCAATGGTTTTACCCCTTCCACTTTTACCATAGAAGCTCATAACCAGACTAAATTTTCCCTGCAGGGTGCTCATCTGGCAATCCCCTGTATTGCCTGTCATAAAGAAAGCAGCAGTCGAACCGCAGTATCTACATTGAAGTTTACTTTTACTTCGTTCAATTGTACTACTTGTCATCAGAATCCGCACGGAAAAACTTTGGATAAATATTTATCACGGAATGGCTGTGAATCCTGTCATTCAGTTGCAAGTTGGAGGGAAGTTAAGTTTGACCATAATCAGACAAAGTTCTCTCTGGAATTTAAACACACTCAGGTGCCCTGCAAAAATTGCCATTTCCCCGAGGCAGAAAAAACCAATCCTCCAAAATTCGAATTCGTCTCATTAAAATCCGACTGTCAAAATTGTCATAAGGATCCCCATAACAGCCAATTTGTTGAAATGGTGAGTGCCGGCAGAAAAATTGTCCGGTGTGAAAATTGCCATACACCAAGGGATTGGAAAGCAGAAAAATTTGACCATAACCGCCAGGCAAAATTCAAGCTGGAAGGCGCACATAAATTAGTAGCCTGTGAAAAATGTCACCCCATGATTACCCAAAACGGCATAAAATTTCAAAAATTTAAACCGGTTAGTTCAAGTTGCAGCTCATGCCACGGGAAATCATCTCAAATCCGGGAAGGGTAATTATGAAAAAATTTTATATAACCGTCTTTTCGATTATTTCCTTTCTGTTGGTTGTCACCCTGGTTTCCCTCTCTCAACAGTCGGTTAAAATGCCGCATGGCGACATTAAATATGATTGCGATGAGTGTCATACCGCAAAAGACTGGAAAGTGGATCCAGGGAAAATAAATTTTGATCATGCTAAAACCGGTTTTCCCCTCACCGGAGTTCATACCAGCGTGCAATGCCGGTCCTGTCACGAAAGCCTGGTTTTCTCCATAATCGGATCTGCCTGTATAGATTGTCACACGGATATTCATACCGGAATACTTGGTACCCATTGCGAGAATTGCCATTCACCGGCAAATTGGGAAGATCGGCAGGAGCAATTCCAGGCACATAATCGGACCCTTTTTCCACTGCTAGGGGTACATGCACTGGTCGACTGCGACGCCTGCCATCTTAATCAACAACGGGATCAATTTGCCCTGACCCCAGTGGAGTGCTCCGGCTGTCACCTACAGGAATTCAACCTTGCGGTCGATCCCAACCACCAAAAAGCAGCTTTTGATCTGAACTGCCTGGAATGCCATCAACCACAGTTTCCCTCCTGGCAAAAAACAACTTACCAACACACCTCAGCATTTAAACTTGACGGAGCACATTTACAGGCAGATTGCAATGGCTGCCATGCTGAGACATTTATTGGAACACCAAATCGATGTATCGGATGCCACCGGAGTGACTATTTGAGTACAGCCAATCCTAATCACGTAATATTTGGATTTCTGGAAGAATGTACCCTTTGCCATAATACACAGCAATGGCAGGGCGCCTTCTTTGATCACGTTCAGGCATCAGGATTTACTCTGGTTGGAGCCCATATGAATCTTCAGTGCAATGAATGCCATGTCAACAATCAGGTAGCCGGTTTACCGCAAGACTGTTTTGGGTGCCATCAGAATGATTACAATGCCACAACCGATCCAAATCATGTTCAGAATAATTTTGATCACGATTGCACTCAATGTCATACCAACACTGCCTGGAACCCGGCAAGCTTTGACCATAACAATACTCAATTTCCCTTAACCGGCGCCCATCTCAGCTTACAATGCATCGACTGTCATGCCAGTGGTTACACTGCTACCTCAAGTGATTGCTTTTCCTGCCATGAAAATGATTACAATGGTGTGGACGATCCGAATCATGTGCAGAATAATTTCAGTCATGATTGTACAGAGTGCCATTCAACCAGTGGATGGGAACCTGCCA
>CAYVKM010000003.1:0-52302 GCA_964452045.1 uncultured Calditrichaceae bacterium | reverse complement strand
CCTTTGATCACAACCAGACCCAGTTCCCGCTCACCGGGGCTCACCTCTCGTTGCAATGCATCGATTGCCATTCCCAGGGTTACGTTGCTACTCCGACTGACTGTTTCTCCTGTCATGAAAATGACTATAACAATGCGGATGATCCAAATCATGTGCAGAATAATTTCAGTCACGATTGTACAGAGTGCCATTCAACCAGTGGATGGGAACCTGCCACCTTTGATCACAACCAGACCCAGTTCCCGCTCACCGGGGCTCACCTCTCGTTGCAGTGTATAGATTGTCATGCTAATGGCTATACCGGCACGCCAACCGATTGCTTCTCTTGTCACGAAAACGACTTTAACAGTGTAACTGATCCAAATCACGTCCAGAACAACTTCAGTCACGATTGCACCCTGTGCCATTCGACAAGTGGATGGGAACCAGCAACCTTTGATCATAATCAGACCCAGTTCCCACTTACCGGAGCACATCTAAACCTGCAGTGTATGGATTGCCATGCCAATGGGTATACCGGAACGCCAACCGATTGTTATTCCTGCCACTCCAACGATTATAACGGTACCACTAATCCTAATCATGTGGCTGCAGGATTTCCAACCCAGTGTGAGACCTGCCATAATACCAGCAACTGGACGCAAACCACCTGGGATCACGATAACCAATATTTTCCAATTTATTCCGGAAGGCATCAGGGCGAATGGAATGATTGTGCGGATTGTCATGTAGATCCCAACAATTATGCAGTCTTTGAATGTATTTTTTGCCATGAACATAATGATCCCAACGAATTACAGCAACAACATCAGGGCGTGTCCGGCTATCAATATGTAAGCACGGCCTGTTATAACTGTCATCCAAACGGACAGGGAAAATTCAAGAGATAAAATGAAAAAACTATACCTGCTTTTTTATCTGGGAATTATCATTCCCGTCTGTTTTTTATGGTCACAGGAATCTCCGCATGAGGTTATGGAAATGGAGTGTTCCGTTTGCCATAGCCTGGAGCAGTGGAGCGAAATTCATTTCGACCACAGCCAAACCAATTTTCCACTGCTTGGCCAACATCGTTTGCTCAGATGTCAGGATTGCCATGTGCTGTCTAATTTTGCGGATGTTTCCCCGAACTGCATCTCCTGCCATATCGATGTGCATCAGAGCAGGTTGGGGCCATGGTGTTCGGCTTGCCATACTCCAAAAGGCTGGACTGTTCTGGATTACACCCTGGCCCATGCCAATACAACTTTTCCGCTTTGGGGAGCCCATGCCCGTTTGGATTGTGGTGCCTGTCATTTCACCGAAATTGAGGGTGAATTTGCACTGCTTCGCTCGGAATGTTTTTCCTGCCATGAACAGGAATATTTTTCGGTCCAAAGCCCGAACCATGCCCAGGCAGGCTTCAGCAGACAATGCGAGAACTGCCATAGTTTTTTTGCATGGCAACCGGCAGAATTTGAGCATGATTCATACTTCCCGATCTTCAGTGGTGCCCATGCTGGTGAGTGGAGTACCTGTCATACCTGTCATTTCAATTCGGGAAACTTCAAGGATTTTACCTGTTTCAGCTGTCATGAACATAACAAATCATCAATGGACCAAAAACATCGCGAGGTGTCCAATTATGTCTACGAGAGTTCGGCTTGTTACTCATGTCACCCCAGAGGTTCGGGAGAAGGATCGGGTGATTAAAATGACTCGATATATATTTCTTGCTATATTATTAATCTCAAATATAATCGCGCAAAATAACGAAAATAAATCGACCTTTCGGGTCAAATATTTGTCGGCCGAATACGTTTACCTGGATGCCGGGAGGGCTCAGGGAATTGAAACCGGAGATACTTTGATCATCAAAAAGGGCAATATGGACTTTGCGCAGATGGAGGTAGTGTATACTTCGGACTATTCTTCCTCCTGCAAAATAATTACAACGAAGGGTACTTTAAAACCGGGAGATATTGCTCAATTTAAATCAATTAAGAAAAAGTCCGAACCAGGAAAAACGGATGAAACAACTAAACCTGGTACAAAAGTGACCAAAACGCCTTCAAAATATTTAAATAGGGTACAAAAGAGAAATAAAAGTGATTTTCGTTTGAGGGGAAATATCTCTGCTCAATATTATTACTGGCGGGATCTTGACCGGACGGACTTGAATTTCTCACAACCCACCATGCGATTTAATCTGTACGGAAGTAATTTGTGGAATCGGGCTTATCATTTTCGGATAAAAGTCAGGACCCGATATAATGATCGGGCAAGGCGTCTGAATGACGAGGTACCCAGGACTGAGTGGCGAAACCGTATCTATGAATTTTCCTTCAGCTATGATGATGAGAATGCTTTTCTTAATTACAAATTGGGTCGAATAATCTCGAATCAATTCAGCGGCGTCGGCTACATCGATGGTTTGCTGCTTCAACAACGAGTAAATCAAAACTTCCGCACCGGCGTATTTGCCGGCACACAGCCAGACTGGCAATATGCAGATCTGCAAACCTCCATTCAGAAGTACGGGGCATACTTAACCTATCTGCAGGGTAATTACGGTTCCAATCGCTATGAATCAACCATGGCTTTAACCGGGGAATATCATAGTAGCACAGTAAGCCGGGAATATATCTATTTACAGAACAACCTTTACATCAGGCAAAAGTGGAGCGTTTATCAGAGTATGGAACTGGACTACAATCGCAGCTGGCGTAAAGAACGCACCAATCAGACGTTCAGTTTGAGCAATTTATATATTTCCGGGCGGTGGGAAGTTAATTCCTGGGCGTCGATTGGGCTCATGTATGATAATCGGAAAAACTATCAAACCTATGAAACCAGGACAATTGCCGACAGTCTTTTCGATAATGCCATGCGCCAGGGACTTCGCGGAACCGTGTCTCTATTATTGCCGGCGAATTACCGATTTTTCGGTAACTTTGGCGTCCGAAAAAGGGAAACCGATACCAACTACACCTATTCTTATGCAGCCGGTCTGAACAAAGTAAATTTCCTGGTGCGGGGCATGCGAATTTTCCTCAATGGTGCCGGATTTTCCAATTTCTTTACTCAGGGGGTGAATTATTCCCTCACTCTGGGTAAATATTTCCGGAACAATCTGAATCTTGATTTTGGATTTGGCGGATATACTTACCAGCTCAAAGCAAACAATACAAACCGGAATAATCAATGGGGCAGAATTTCTACCACAGCAAATATTTACTATCGATTTTATATCAATGCTCAATATGAATATAACTGGGGAGACGATATAAACGGACACCGGGTTCTTATGGAGCTGGGATATCGCTTCTAACAGCCGAATTGACCAATACTAATCGGAACTAACCTGTCCACAAATAGTAACGTTTGATATCTAATTGAATTTAAATTTATCTTTGAATTAAATTTTCAAATATGGAATCTCTGGTAATCTGGTTTATCACATTTACTTTAGTAATCCTTATCATCATACCATACTATATAAAATTCCGCAAACAACAAAAACAGAATGAGCAACGCAAACGCGAAGCAGTAGCACTGGGTATTGATAAGCCACGGGCGCAATTCCCGTTTATCGATCAGGCAAATTGTATTGGCTGCGGCTCCTGCGTTCTGGCCTGCCCGGAGGGTGATGTATTAGGGGTGGTCTTTGGTAAGGCTACGGTTATCAATGGGATGCGTTGTGTGGGACACGGACTGTGCGAACCAGCCTGTCCGGTTGGCGCAATCGAAGTCGGCTTGGGTGATATCAAAACCCGTGAAGATATTCCGCAAGTTGATGATTATTACGAAAGTAATGTGCCAGGAATTTTTATTGTGGGAGAACTTGGTGGAATTTCACTCATCCGCAATGCCATTGAACATGGAACCAAAGCAGTAACAAAGATAGCCAGGAAACCAGAGCGTTCTCAGGATCCGGAAGTAAAAGATGTATTGATAATCGGGGCCGGACCGGCTGGTTTAACATCTGCCCTCACCGCAATTCAGAATAAGCTTACCTACCTGGTCCTGGATCAACAGGAACCCGGCGGAACAATTCTGCAATATCCCAGGCAAAAGCTGGTTATGACTCAACCGGTTGATATTCCGCTTTACGGAAAATTGAAAAAACCAGAATATTCCAAGGAAATTCTGCTGGAAATGTGGCTGGAATTAATTGAAAAATACAGTATTCAAATCCAACCGCATACCAGGGTGGAAAAGGTGATTAAGCAAAATGGGGAATTCCGGATCATATCATCCAATGGGGAATTTCGCAGCAAATACGTCGTCCTGGCCATGGGCCGGCGCGGCACGCCGCGCAAACTGGAGGTCCCGGGTGAGGATCTTCCCAAAGTTGCTTATCAATTAATCGATGCCCAGTCCTATTCTCACCAGAATATCCTGGTGGTTGGTGGCGGAGACAGTGCCATTGAGGCGGCAGTGGGTCTGGCAAGACAGAAAGGAAATAAGGTTACCATTTCCTATAGAAAGCCCAGATTCTTCCGAATCAAGAAAAAAAATGAAGATAATTTAAACGAACTGCTTAAGCAGAAAAAAATTAAGGCACTATTTGAATCAAACGTTTTGGAGATCCTGGAAAAATCTGTACGGTTGCAAACCTCAGATGAAACCATAGAAATTCCCAACGATTATGTCTTTATATTTGCCGGAGGAATTCCCCCATTCCAAATGCTGGAGGAGATGGGAATTATATTTGGTGGTAAAAAGAAAAAAGTTAATCAATTGAATTAACAGGTTTCCACTTTACCGTTTTATGGAAAAATACTCTCCAGACTCAGGATCCAGTTGATCGGACATATCCCAACTATTCCCTAATTATATTTAAATGTCTGGATAAATTTATCAAAACTTTGCCTCCAGAAATCGATGGTCGCTTCCGGTCCGGTCGCCTTAAAAAACCAGGGTCCGTTCGGTGCTTCGACAATCGCGGCAAGCATGGCATAATCGGGCAATTCGTCCACCGGGCCTTGCATCATCATTGGGGATTTTGACTTTAAGTACGTTCCGGTAACGTAGACTTCGGTGACTTCCATACCATTCACCTGCACTTTTTTCTGCGAAACATGATTTGTAGTCGGCGATCCATCCGGTTGTTTAAATTGCCCATACCAGCGTTGGAGATTCGCTTCAACCGAACCCCCGGTACCCGGAAAATAAAAAACGGCCAGCTCCGCATCTTCTTTGCCATCCTGACCAGGCCATTTGTACTGTGCCTTTCGCATAGATGAACTGGGGGTTTCTTTGACCCACTCCGATGGGGCAGTAAAAGTCACTTCTCCGGAATGAGGGTTGCCGGAGGTATTATTATTACTTTGCTGATTGGTATTACTCTTCCCGCCGGATTCACACCCGTATGTAAAGATTAATATTGCCAAAAAAATTGAAAAAATAACTCTGTTTATCATGAAGTCCTCCGTTTTTGCTATAATGAATGATTCCATTCTTTACTGGCCGGACAATATAAGAAAAACCTGTCAGCCAAACCAAGACGTTTATCCATTTAAAAAATAAAATTTCAGAAGCGCTCAGAAAATATTTGGTGTTTCACCAAAATTTTGTTAAGATTAATTCTCAATTAATAACGGAGACTTTTTATGAAATTTAAAATATATATCATGGCCTCATTTTTACTGCTTTCCTGTGCAGTAGGAAATTCTCAGGTCGAAATCCAAACGGCATTTCCCGACCTGAACTTTACCCGGCCGGTCGATTTGCAATTTGCCGGAGATGGTTCAAACAGATTATTCGTGGTGGAACAGCAAGGTATTATCCGGGTATTTGAGAATAATCCAAATGTACCCAATTCAACCATATTTTTAGATATCAGAAGCCGGGTACAGGACAGTGGAAATGAACAGGGATTACTGGGATTAGCATTTCATCCGGATTATACAAATAACGGATACTTTTACGTGAATTATACCGCGGCTAATCCTAACCGGACCGTCATCTCAAGGTTCAAGGTTTCGGAACAGGATTCCAATATTGCTTTGGCTGACAGCGAATTGGTCCTGTTAGAATACAATCAGCCCTATTCGAACCATAACGGTGGCCAGATAGCTTTCGGGCCCAATGATGGCTATCTCTATATCGCAGTTGGCGATGGTGGCTCCTACGGAGATCCTGAATGTAATGCCCAGAACCGCAGTACCTTACTCGGTGCCATCCTGCGAATTGATGTGAATGGTACTTCTGCACTGGGTAATTACAGTATTCCCGCGGATAATCCATTTTTTAACAATTTGCAAGGCTTCCGGGAAGAAATATATGCCTATGGTTTAAGAAATCCCTGGCGATTCAGTTTCGATCCGGTAACCGGCCGGTTGTGGGCTGCAGATGTAGGTCAGAGTCTATGGGAAGAAGTTGACCTGATAGTCAATGGAGGAAACTATGGCTGGAGTACCTTCGAAGGAAATCACTGCTATAACTCACCCTGGCCCTGCGATTCCCTGCCCTGTGATACTACCGGATTGGAAATGCCAATCTGGGAATATAGCCATAGCATTGGTCAATCAATCACCGGTGGTTATGTCTACCGAGGAAGTTTAGTTCCGGAATTGGTCGGCAAATATGTTTATGCGGATTTTGTCAGCGGCCGGATCTGGACGCTGGAATACAGTGGTACCGGTAGCGCAATAAATCAGGAGCTATTTGATACTTCGCTTCAAATTGCTTCATTTGGAAAAGATGCTGCTGGGGAATTATACATTTGTGCCTTCGACGGGAAAATATATCATTTCGTTTCAACAACAACCTCCATAAAAAAAAACAATAGTCTGGGAATGAAAAGCTATAACCTCGAGCAAAATTTTCCCAACCCCTTTAATCCGGAAACTCGTATCGTCTATGAAATAACCAACCATGTGCAAGTCAAAATAAATATTCTGGATCTACAGGGCAGATTAATTCGCCGGCTGGTCAATAAAGCTGAGGCTCCAGGAACCTATTCAGTTACATGGGACGGGACGAATCAAAAGGGCATCCCGCAATCCAGTGGCATTTATTTTTATCAGCTGTTTCTGGATGGAAAAAATATTGAATCCAGGCGCATGCTTTTATTACGTTAACAGCAGAATGAATGAAGAATACCGCAAAATTTTTCTCTGGCAGGAAAAAGGAAATTGATGTGATATAATTAGAACTCTAAAATATTATTTAAACCAAATTTAACTTTTAATTTCCCCTTGCATTTCTTTAGGTCAGGCGTTAAATTTTTTGCCACTTTTTGCGTGGTTTGGGGCGGTAGCTCAGTTGGTTAGAGCACTACGTTGACATCGTAGGGGTCGTCAGTTCGACTCTGGCCCGCCCCACGAAATTCGGCCACGAATCCATGGTTCGTGGCTTTCTTAATGTTTTAATTTTGTCTAATGAGAATGAAGAAGAAAATTCACATAAAATTCCCCGATGGCCAAGTGAAGGAATATCCGCGGGGTATTACCGGCCTCGAACTGGTTCAGGAGATCAGTTCCCGGCTGGCCAAGGAAGCTACCGGGATTAAAGTTAATGGTCAGGTAAAAAGTTTGCCAGAGTCCATTAACGAAGATGCGGAGATACGGATTCTCACTTTTGACGATAAAGAAGGTCGGGAAGTTTTCTGGCACAGTTCGGCTCACCTGATGGCCCATGCAGTGAAGCATCTTTTTCCCGAAACTAAATTCGGAATTGGCCCGGCCATTGAAGATGGATTTTATTATGATATAGATCTCGATCGGCCCCTTTCACCGGAAGATTTTGAAAAGATAGAAGCCGAGATGGATGAACTTGTGGACAAGGACTTCCCAATCGTCCGCAGAGAACTGGATCGGAAAGAGGCAGTCGATTTCTTCAAAAAGCAACATGAGGATTTAAAGCTTGAACTAATCGCTGATTTATATGAGAACATCTCGACCTATTCCCAGGGAGATTTTACCGACTTGTGCCGGGGACCGCATCTGCCCTCTACCGGTCGTATTGGTAAAAATTTCAAATTATTGAGTGTAGCCGGTGCATACTGGCGGGGCGATGAACATAATAAAATGCTCCAACGACTCTATGCTACTTCCTATCCTAAAAAGAAAATGCTGGAAGAACATCTGCATCGACTGGAAGAAGCAAAAAAGAGAGATCATCGAAAACTGGGCCGGGAACTGGATCTATACAGCGTTGATGAAGAGATTGGAAATGGGCTAATCCTGTGGCATCCGAAGGGAGCACGCATTCGCCGGATAATGGAGCAATTTACCATCGAGGAACATTATAAAAATGGTTATGAACTGGTCTACACCCCACATATCGCCCGGTTAGATTTATGGCAAACCAGCGGACATACCGGTTTTTACCGGGAAAACATGTATTCTCCCATGCCGATTGATGAGGTAGATTACCAGCTAAAACCGATGAACTGCCCGTTTCATCTTACCATTTACAAATCGCATATCAGAAGTTATCGCGACTTACCGATTCGGTTGTTTGAACTCGGTACGGTTTATCGTTATGAAAGATCGGGTGTCTTGCATGGACTCATGAGGGTGCGTGGTTTTACCCAGGATGATGCACACATCTTCTGCACTCCCGATAATCTGAACGAAGAAATTTCCAGGGTGCTTGAATTTACATTATATATTTTGCGCACCTTCGGATTCGCAGAATATGAGATCTTTCTGTCCACCCGGCCGGAAAAGTTTGTCGGGACGGTAGAGAATTGGGATAAGGCCACTGAAGCCCTAAAGGCTGCGCTGGATAAAAGCGGACTTCCCTATGAAGTTGATCCGGGAGAAGGTGTTTTTTACGGACCCAAAATTGATATTAAAATTAAAGATTCTTTGGGAAGATCCTGGCAATGCTCAACCATACAAGTGGATTTTAATCTTCCGGAACGATTCCAGGTGGAATTTATCGGAGAGGACGGCCAAGCGCACCAAAGCATCATGATCCATCGAGCGCTTATGGGATCGGTGGAAAGATTTTTTGGGGTGATGATTGAACATTTTGCCGGGGCATTTCCCCTTTGGCTGGCACCGGTACAGGTACAGGTGATCCCTATTTCTGAAAAACATCTTGGTTATGCCCAAAAGATTTTTGACACCTTACGCAAAGAGGGAATCAGGGCTGAATTAGATTTGAGAAACGAAAAGGTAGGCTATAAAATCCGGGAAGCGGAAGTACACAAAGTCCCTTATATGGTAATTCTTGGTGACCGGGAAGAAGAAACGAAATTGATTTCAGTGCGGCAAAAGGGAAAAGGCGACCTGGGTAAATCAGGAATTGATGATTTTTTGAAACAACTGAACGATCAAATTAAAAGTAAAAATTAAAAATATCAGGAGGCATTTATTAGTAAAGAGACAGATGTTCGGATCAATGAGCAAATCAGAGTACAAAGTGTTCGGTTAATTGCTCCGGATGGCGAGCAAATTGGAGTTGTCTCTACAGAAGAAGCATTAAAAAAAGCCGAAGGTTACGGTTTAGATTTGGTTGAAGTGGCACCAAATTCTAAACCCCCTGTTTGCCGAATAATGGATTACGGTAAATACAAGTATGAACAAAGTAAAAAGGAAAAAATAAGTAAAAAGAAACAACACACCATCACGGTGAAAGAAATTCGGCTCCGTCCCAGAACAGATGATCACGACCTAGAAACAAAAATTAAACATGCCAGAAAATTTCTGGAACAAAAAAACAAGGTAAAAGTAACGATGCTGTTCCGTGGCCGGGAAATGGCTTACCAGGATTTCGGACGGGAACTTCTGGAACGGGTTCAGGAAATGTTGGACGATGTGGCAAAGATTGAGAGCGAGCCGAAAATGGAAGGACGCCGAATGATCATGGTACTTGCAGCCAAAAATTAGAATTACAAAAATCTATAGAAGGGAATAACCAATGCCAAAAATGAAATCTTGCCGTGGAGCAAAAAAACGATTTAAAGTCACGGCCTCAGGAAAAATAAAATCCCGCCGGGCATATAAGAGCCACATTTTGACCAGTAAAAGTCAGAAGCGCAAAAGGAACCTGAGAAAACCGGCTTATTTACATCCGGTGGATGAGGCCCGTGCACATAAGATGATTTTAGAATAAGAAAATATCGGAGGATACAATGCCAAGAGCAACAAATAATGTGGCGGCCAAAGGCCGGCATAAAAAAATACTCAAGATGGCCAAAGGATATCGACTTTCCCGGGGGAAATTATATAAAACTGCTAAAGACCAGGTCGAAAAAGGGTTACAATATGCCTACCGGGACAGACGACAGAAGAAAAGACATTTTCGGGCGCTGTGGATTGTTCGGATCAATGCCGCCTGCCGGTTGAATGGTACTTCTTATTCGAAACTGATTAATGGTCTGAAAGAGAAAAGTATAGACCTGGACCGAAAGTCACTTGCGCATCTGGCGATGCATGAACCCAATGCATTCAAAGAACTTGTCCAGCAAGTAAGTGCATGATGAGACTGTTCTTTTCTTGAAAAATTACAGGAATTGGAATTTTTTCAATTCCTTTTTTTTTCTTGATTTGTATAAGTTCTTAATTTATCAGACATGCAAAAGAGAAAGCAAAATCTGAAAAACGCTTTAAAAATAGCTTTACCGTCATTTTATAACAAAGGCTGAAATGGAAAAGAAGATTCAACAAATCAAAACCTCATTTCTATCGGCTATTCAAAAAGTTAACAATTTTAAGGAATTCGAAACACTACGTGTCTCTTACCTGGGAAAGAAGGGACAGATCCAGAATCTGTATCAGTCACTCAAAAATGCAGACCCTACGGAGCGACCCAAACTGGGAAAAGAGATTAATGAAATCCGGAACCTGATTGAAGAAAAGCTGCAGGAAGCAAAATCGAAATTTGAGCAGAAGAAAACCAGCAAGAAATTAGACACTACCTTACCTGGACGAATGCCGTTTATCGGCAGAAAACACCCCCTCACCCAGGTGCTTAATGAGATGAAAAGATTTTTTTTAAATCTGGGATTCAGCATCGCAGATGGTCCGGAGGTCGAAACCGATTTTTATAATTTTGGTGCCCTCAATTTTCCCGAAAATCATCCCGCCCGGGATATGCAGGATACACTCTTTATCAGCCAGGACATTTTGCTCCGGACTCATACCTCTCCGGTACAGATTCGCACCATGATGAAACAGCCCCCTCCGGTAAGGATTATTGCTCCCGGCCGGGTTTACCGGCGGGATACACCCGATGCCAGCCATTCCCCTTTCTTCCATCAGGTGGAAGGCTTGTTCGTTGATAAGGGAATCAACTTTGGGGATTTAAAAGCCGTGATTCAGGAATTCGCCAAATATATGTTTGGTAAAGAAATTCATGTCCGTTTTCGCCCAAGCTTCTTCCCCTTTACCGAACCCAGTATGGAATATGATTTTAACTGTCCATTCTGCAGAGGGAAGGGTTGTAAAGTTTGTAAATATACCGGATGGGTGGAGATTTCGGGGGCTGGCATGGTCCATCCCAATGTTTTTAAAGCGGTGGGATACGATCCGGAGATTTACACCGGTTATGCCTTCGGTATGGGTGTCGATCGAATTGCCATGCTGAAGTATGACATTGATGATATCCGCCTCTTTTTTGAGAATGACCTCCGTTTTCTGGAACAATTTTAGAAAAACTATCAAGGATAAAGGCAAGTAAATGAAGATTTCATATAACTGGCTGCAGGATTATGTAGTTATGAAAGTTAAACCTCGGGAGTTAGCAAACCAGTTATCGCTATCCGGTTTGGAAGTTGAAGAAATTATTGAAAAGACGCTGGATTATCCTGGAGTTTTGGTTGGTCGGGTATTATCGGTGGCAGATCACCCAAATGCGGATAAACTTAAAATCTGTGAAGTGGATACGGGCAAAAAACAGTACGCTATTATTTGCGGTGCACCAAATGTTGCTAAAAAACAAACAGTTCCAGTTGCACTGATTGGTGCTGAACTTCCAAACGGCTTAAAAATTAAAAAAACCAAAATCAGAGAAATTTATTCGGAAGGCATGATCTGCTCTGAAGCCGAACTGGGATTATCGGACAAGTCCGAAGGTATCTGGGTATTGGACGGATCATTAAAAATTGGGGAGCCCCTGCATAAAGCCTTACAATTTAAATCTGATTATATTTTTGATTTGGCCGTGACACCCAACAGACCGGACTGTTTAAGTCATATCGGTATTGCCCGGGAAGTAGCCACTTTAACCCAGCAAAAACTTCGCAAACCAAAAATCCAACTGATGGAAGAAAAAGCATCGGCATCTTCTCAAATTAAGATTCAAATCGACACACCGAAAGGGTGCCCCCGTTATTCTGCCCGGGTGCTGAAAAATGTTACCGTGGGAGATTCTCCCCGATGGTTAGTAGAACGATTGGAATCAGTGGGGTTGAGGTCTATCAATAACATTGTGGATGTCACCAATTATGTACTCATGGAAACCGGGCATCCTTTACACGCTTTTGACCTGGATCTTATTGAAGGGAATAAAATAATTGTCAGAGAATCCGGTAAAGGAGAAAAATTTACCACCCTGGATGATCTGGAAAGAACTCTAAATCAAAGGACGATCCTTATCTGTGATGCTAAAAAACCGGTGGCAATTGGCGGGATAATGGGGGGACAGAATTCGGAAGTAAATTTGGGAACTAAAAATATATTACTGGAAAGCGCCTATTTCCGACCGGAGTCAATTCAGATTAGCGCACGTTATCTGGGACTTTCAACCGAGGCTTCCCAGCGATTTGAAAGAGGAGCTGATCCTAATGGGAATATCTATGCACTGGACCGGGCTGCTCAACTTATCCGGGAGGTAGCAGGAGGACAGATTTATGGTGGTGTGGTTGATGCTTATCCCACTAAAATTCATCCGCGTAAAATTCCTCTGGAATTAACAAAAATAAATAATCTACTTGGAACGCGTTTTTCACGTACTCAAGTAAAAAAGATATTAGAAAGCATCGAGCTTAAGGTTGAAAACGACACGGTACTTGTTCCCACTTTCAGACCGGATCTTTCCACATCCACTGACCTGGCCGAAGAAGTTGCCCGATTATACGGTTTGGACAATATCGAGGCGAGTGACAAGGTCAAGATCGATTATGATATTCATTTCAATGAACTGGATATTTTTATTGACAATTTAAAAGATATTCTAACCGGATTTGGTTTGCAGGAAATTATCACCGGTAGCATGATTAATTCGCAAGTCTGGGAAAAACTCACCGGTGAAAAAATTTATCCGGTTCTTAATCCGATATCAAAGGATATGGATGGGCTTCGAAATTCTCTTATCCCAAGTATGGCAATGACATTGCAATATAACCGGAACAGGCAAATCAAAAACCTCAAACTTTTTGAAATAAATCGTGTTTTCATCCCCCCTCAAAAAGAAAACAGTCTTCCTTCTGAGGACACAAAATTGGTAATCGGTCTGCTCGGAAAACGGGAATTTGACATGTGGTTTTCCAACCATCAAAATAATGATTTTTATGATATTAAAGGACTTGTTGAAGCAATTGCTCACAAAATATCCCTTGACAACTGGCAATTTATTTCTTATTCTGCTTTTGCCCTGGAAGGCGATGGATTGGGTTTGCAGTCAAAAGATGAGACGCTTGGATTTTTAGGTAAATTAAAGTATAAAATTGCTTCTTTTTTTGAGATCGAGGAAGAGGCTTTTGTCGCCGAGATCTCAGTAACGAGTTTATTTAAGCACCTTCGAAGAGAAAAAAAATACACCCCCATTCCACGCTTTCCATCTGTAGAAAGAGATTTGGCTTTAATTGTGGATCAGGATATCGAATCCGGAAGCATCGCCAAACTCATCTATAGTGAGGGTGGAAGTTTGCTGAAAAAGCTGGAGTTGTTTGACATTTACTCGGGCACCCAGATTGAAGCAAACAAGAAAAGTGTAGGATTTCGATTAACATTTCAGTCCGGGGCACGAACATTAACTGAAGAAGAAGTGACACAATTATTGAATAAAATTTTGAAGTCGCTGGAAAAGAAATTTGAAGCAAAATTAAGGACATGATTGTGGATCCGGAAATTAAAATTGTCCTGACCAATTTCAAAAGTTTACTTGCACGAATACAGCGTACCCTGGCATTACTGAAAAAGTTTTCCGAGCAGAATTTGGAGTTGCAGAAAAGAATTAAGGATTTGGAAGATAAGTTGAAGAACTATTCAGTTGAATCGAAAACTTCGGAGCTGGAAGAGGAGATTAAACAATTAAAAAAGGAAAATAAAACTTTAAAGGAGAAGGAAAAGACCATTAAAACAAAAATAGATCGCCTTGCAGTTAAGTTAGATCAAATACATCTTTAACATTTTCATAATGAAAACATAACTATTGAACAGTGTCAGATGGAAAAGAACTCAATAAAAGTAAATATTATGGGAGCTGAGTACGCACTGAAATCCGATGCGGATCCTCAGTATATTCAGGAATTGGCAACCTATATCGATCAGAAAATGAAGCGATTGGGCGAAGGACTTCCGGTGAAATCCCAGCTAAAGATCGCCGTTTTAACTGCCATAAATCTTGGTGATGAACTTTTTCGTTTGAAACAGAAATATGAAAATTTAGTAAAAGAAATAGAATCGACGAGCGAAGAAATAACGGAGAATTTAGACAACTATCTGAATCAGTTTTCAGATTTTTTAAAATAGTCCCTGGATCAGGTTGGGTCGTAATTTGGGAAGAACCAACACTATGAAAAAGGGAGCTTGACTCTGGGCGTCTAATGCAAGCCTCCTTCGAGGAGGAAGCGTGAACCGTTTAGGCGGGCACCCACCGTGTTTGAACCGGTTCTTTTCCAAATTCGCCCAAATGGTTCAGGGATTTTATATTAATTAAAAGACAATGAAATATTTAACATGAGCAAACAGAGTGACTGCCACGATGAAAGCGACGGAGGAAAGAAAGTATGATTTGGATCATCAGCGGCCTTATTGGCCTGGTAGTCGGCTCGGTCAGTCTGTGGATTTTTCTCAAAATAACAGCTGGTAGTAAATTAATTTCAGCCCGTGAAGAAGCTAAAAACATTCTTGAAGATGCAAAATCGGAGGCAGAGTCTCTCAAAAAAGAAAAGCTAATTGAAGTTCAGGAAGAGTTATTTGAAAATAAACAAAAACTCGAAAAAGAAATTGAGAGTAAAAAAGAAAACCTCCAAAAGCAGGAGAATCTTTTAGACCAAAAAGAGCTGGAGATTGACCGAAAAGCCGAAATCATAGAAAAAAAAGAAAAAGATGTTTTAAAATTAGAAAAGCAACTAACTGATAAAGAAAAATACGTCCAGGATAAGACTCTGGAATTAAATACACTTCTTTCCGAACAGGTACAAAAACTGGAAGAAATTTCAGGGCTTACTCGCGAGGAAGCCAAGCAATTACTAATAAAAGATATGGAAAAAGAGGCTGAAACCGAGGGGATGAAACTGGTTAATGCACTTATTGATGAAGCTAAACTTATTGGTAAACGAAAAGCACTAGAAGTGGTCGTGTCAGCCATCCAACAGACTGCGGCGGAACAATCGGCAGAGGCAACAGTATCGGTGGTCACCCTTCCCAATGATGACATGAAGGGGCGGATTATCGGTCGCGAGGGACGGAACATCAGGGCTTTCGAATTAGCTTCCGGTGTAGATGTGATTATTGACGACACTCCCGAAATAGTCATCCTATCATCCTATAACAGCTTTCGCCGGGAGATTGCCAAAATTGCCATGGAGAAACTTATTCTTGACGGACGGATACATCCCGCCCGAATCGAAGAAGTTGTTCAAAAAACGGAGGAAGAAGTAAAAGCATCATTCCGGGACATTGGTGAACAGGCCATGCTGGACGCAGGTGTCCATGGATTGCCTGACGAAATTATTGAAATGCTGGGTAAATTAAAATACCTAACTTCCTATGGTCAGAATGTTTTAAAACACTGTCTGGAAGTCTCTTATTTGGCGGGAATTATGGCCTCTGAATTAGACCTTGATCCTAAAATTGCCAAACGTGCCGGTCTGCTGCATGACATTGGCAAAGCCATCGAGCGGCATTCCGATTTGCCCCACACCAAAACCGGAGCGGAGCTTCTAAAAAAGTATAATGAGAATCCAGTGGTAATTAACGCTATTGAATGTCATCACAACGAGGAGGAAGCGACCTCTCCTTATACAATTCTGGTGGCAGCCGCAGATACCATTTCCGGTAGTCGTCCTGGTGCACGAAGAGAATCCCTAGAAAGTTTCATCAAGCGGATGTATAATCTGGAAGAAATTGCCAAAAAATTGTCCGGGGTAAAAAGTGTCCATGCAATTCAGGCTGGTCGGGAAGTTCGGGTAATTGTCGATTGTGATTCGATAGATGATAATAAAGCTAAAGAATTAGCAAAAGAAATAGCCCATACTATTCAGGACAATTCAGAATTCCCCGGCCAAATCAAAGTAACGGTTATCCGGGAATACCGGGCATTTGATTACGCTACTTAGGGTAAGATTTACACATTTCCTGTTGGAATTCTTCCGGTAAAATGAAAATTGTTTCGTTTTTCTTAAATTAGGTTTATAATTCTAATACAATCGGATTAATAATTTTTTATGAATATTTTATTCATTGCAGATATTGTAGGTGAAGACGTTATCGATATCATTTTAGATACTCTTCCACGGTTACGAAATAAATACAAAATCGATTTTATCATCGCCAATGCGGAAAACACAGACAAAGGAAAAGGGATTACTGATAAACAAATCGAACGATTCAAACTGGCAGGAATCCACAGCCTGACTTCGGGTAATCATATCTGGGAACCCAGAAAACGTGACGTTTTGATCAAACATGCCGGATATTTATTGCGTCCTATCAATTATCCCGAGGGAAATATTGGTATTGGTTCATTTATTTATAAAGTTTCAAACGAATTAAAAGTTGCCGTTCTTAATTTACAGGGGAGAAGTTTTATGTTTCCGATAGATTGTCCCTTTAACGCCGCCCAAAAAGAACTGCGCCGGCTACGATCGGAGACTCCAATTATTATCGTCGATTTTCATGCCGAGGCCACCGCAGAGAAACAGGCAATGGGCTGGTTTCTTGACGGAAAGGTCTCTGCTGTTTTAGGCACCCATACCCACGTTCAGACCGCGGATGAAAGGATATTACAGAAAGGCACTGCCTATATTACCGACGCCGGTATGTGCGGTCCGTTTGACTCGGTAATTGGTATGGACACTCAAAAAGCCATCGATCGATTCATGTTACAAACGCATATTTATTACTCTCTGGCAAAAGACAATTTAAGATTCAACGGCGTTATGCTGGAGATTGAAGACGATACCGGAAAAGCAACAAAAATTACCCGGCTGAATTTTAACAAACAGGAGTTCGATGCAAATGGCTAAGATCATTGACGGGAAATCCATTGGCATTGAGATCAGAAAAGAAGTCAAAAATGAAATCCAGCACCTTTCCGCAAAGGGCAAAAAACCCGGATTAGCCGTCATTCTGGTCGGAGATAATCCCCCCTCACAGGTCTATGTTAAAATGAAGGCCAGGGCCTGTGAAGAGGCTGGTATTCATTCCATTACTGATCGTATTTCTGCGGATATTTCTGAAGAATTTTTATTGGAAAAGATCGACCACTATAATAAAGATCCGAAATACCATGGGTTGCTGGTACAACTTCCCCTACCCCATCATATCAACGAACAGAAGATTATCGAGGCTGTTGCTCCTCAAAAGGACGTGGACTGTTTCCATCCCTATAATGTAGGGCGTTTGATGATCGGAATGCCGATCTTCGAACCAGCCACACCTGCCGGAATCGTCGAATTACTCTGGCGCTCAGAAATCGACACCAAGGGAAAGCATGTGGTCATTCTTGGCCGAAGTAATATTGTGGGAAAACCATTAAGCGTTATGTTGGTGCAAAAAAAGGAAGGGGCTAACGCCATTGTCACTGTCGTTCATACCGGGACACATGACATCTCCGCATTTTCCCGTGAGGCAGACATTTTAATTGCCGCAATGGGTAAACCAGAAGTGGTTCGGGGTGACATGGTTAAACAAGGCGCAGTGGTTATCGATGTCGGAGTAAACCGGATTGAAGCTGATAATGAGAAGGGATACCGATTAGTCGGTGATGTCGCTTTTGCCGAGGTTGAACCAAAAGCATCCGCCATTACCCCGGTCCCCGGCGGTGTTGGACCCATGACAATTGCAATGTTGTTGAAAAACACAATAAAAGCCTTTAAATTTCAGGAACATTTGTATTAAATTTAGCTTGAATCCAGATGATGGTCAAAAGCACAACCGATAAAGGTAAATGGGGTGAATCAGTCGCCCGGGAATATCTCGAGAAAAAAAATTATAAAATCATCAGCACAAATTGGCGTGCGGAAAGAGGCGATATTGATATTATTGCACTGGATAAATCTTGTCTCGTGTTTGTCGAGGTGAAAAGTGGTTATACCGAAAAATTTGGCCCCCCTGAACTTCGGATAACTCAAGGAAAAAAACGCCAATTGTACAAACTGGCATCTCTCTTTTTGCAAAAAATGCAGAATTCTGAAATGAAAAACGATTCCTATCGTTTTGATGCAGTCATCGTGGATGGTTATCCCAGTAATTTCAAAATCCGGCATTACGAAAACGCATTCTACTTTTAGCATACTTTATTAGCTGTTTTCAGCATTAAACAACATTTTTACTATCAGGTAAATTCGAAAGACGAATCGAATAAAAAATAGGATTATTAATTAAGTTTAATAAAAAATGGGAATTAAATCATGCCAATCACCAAAAACAAGGGTATTTCGCGTATCGATTCTGAAGCCTGCCGGACCTATGGCTGGTATGTCCGGCTGAGATACAATGGAAAATCCGTGGCCAAGTTATTCAGCGATAAAAAGTATGGTGGAAAAGCCCAGGCGCTTATGAAAGCCCGGAGATATTACAAAAAATCCACCGAAAAGCTAAAAAAGGAAATGCTAAAACTATATTCGAACAAATTACCGGTTAAACCGATTGTCTCAAAAAACAGAAGAAATAATACCGGAGTGGTAGGTGTCCAGAGAATTGACCGGGAAAATGCCGGCGGCAGCGTTTACCGGGCATTCCGGGTTAACTGGACAGATAAATCCGGAAAATCGAAAAATAAGTTTTTTTCCTTTGAAAAATTTGGGGAAAAAAAAGCCTTCGAACTGGCATGTAAATATCGCCAGGAAAAAGTTAAAGAAAACTACTTCTAGCAGTAGCTCCTAAATTATCACTATAAAAAGCCGGTTTTCAATTCAAACGATTTGAAATCGCCAATCCAATCAAATTAATCATAAAAACAGATTGACTCATTTGACGGGTCTGTCTATTTTCAACAAAACAAACAGAGGACCTTTCAATGTCGGTGACCAAGTTAAAAACATCGCAACTGCAAAAAACCATTGATGCGAAAACCTTTCCCTACAAATCTACCAATGAAATTAAACCATTGGATGATATCATTGGCCAGGAACGCGCAATTAAAGCCATAGAACTTGCCCTGGAAATGGATCATTCTGGCTATAATGTTTTTGTTACCGGGATGTCCGGTACCGGAAGAACAACTATCGTCCGGAGTATCCTGCGGGGTATTGCTAAAAACAAACCTGTACCGGACGACTGGATTTACGTGTATAATTTCCTGGACAAGGACTCTCCCCAAGCCATCAATCTTCCCGCTGGCAGAGGAAAATTATTTCGCTGCGAAATGGAAGATTTGATCAAAACCCTCAAGAAAGAAATTCCTTCCACTTTCGACAGCGAACAATATGAAAAGCAAAACACCGCTATAATTAAAAGGAATTCTGAACAGAAGCGTCAAATAATGAATCAATTGGATTCGGAAGCACGGGCTCTCAACATTCAAATTAAAAGTACACCTGCCGGTTTTCAAACCATCATTCTTAAGAATGGCGAACCAATGAATCCGGAGGAGTACGACAAATTAAGTGAAAAGGAAAAAGAAACTATTGAAAAAAACCTGGCCAAAATTCAGGAAAAAATAAATAATTTAGTGCGTGAAATTGTCCGTCTGGATCGGGAAGTTCAGACGAGTATTCGGGAGCTGAACGAAAAGATCGGTTCATATATTGTTAATAAATATATTAATGGAATAAAATCCGAAAACCAGGAAAATGAAGAATTATCAAAATACCTGGACGACGTGAGCGAAGATATTATTACAAATATTAATGAATTTCTAACCCAGACCCGCAAAGAATCCGAGAAAGATGGTGATGATGGCAGGATTACCGATCACTTTAAAAGATACGAAGTGAATGTGATTGTCGAGAACAGCAAGACCAAAGGTACACCGGTTATCTACGAACCAAACCCCACCTATAACAATCTGTTTGGCCGGATTGACAAGCAAATATTTATGGGTGCACAGGTGACCGACTTTACCATGATCAAGGGTGGCAGCCTGCATCGGGCGAATGGTGGTTACCTTATGACCGAGGCCTATCATGTTTTAACCAATCCTTATGTGTACGATTCGCTGAAACGGGTGATCAAAACCAAAGAAATCCGGATAGAAGATATTTACGAACTTTATGGTTTTCTCTCCTCCGCAGGGATCCGGCCGGAACCCATCCCCCTGAACCTGAAAGTAATCCTGATAGGTTGGAATCAGGTTTATTATATGCTTCAGGCCTACGATCAGGATTTTGAGAAAATTTTTAAAATACGGGCCGATTTCGATTACGAAACCCATTCCAATAAAAACAGCGTGATGCAGTATGCCCGATTTGTCAAAAAAGTGTGTGATGAGGAAAAATTGCTGCCTTTTGATCGGTCTGCTCTTCAGGAGATAATATCACATAGTCATCGTCTGGTGGATGATCAGCAAAAGATCAGCCTTCGATTTGGCTCGCTGGTGGGAATCATTCGTGAAGCCACCCATTTTGCCAGAAAAAACAAAAAATCCATTGTGACTACCGAGCACGTCCAAACCGCAATTCAGGAATCTGAAAACCGGAACAGTATGATCCAGGAAAAAATCCAGGAAATGTATGATCGGGATATCTACAAATTGGATGTAGCGGGAGAGGAAGTTGGCCAAATCAATGGCTTGTCGGTTTCCTCAATCGGGGAATTTACCTTTGGGCGAGCCAGCAAGATTACTGCAAAAACATTCATTGGAAATGAGAATGTGGTCAATATCGAGCGAAAAGCCAGATTAAGCGGCAAATTTCATGATAAAGGTTTATTGATCCTTTCCGGATTTTTCAACTGGAAATTCGGTGAGTATATTCCCATCGCCTTTTCTGCGAGCCTCACATTTGAGCAGAGTTACTCCATGATTGACGGGGACAGTGCCTCCTCAACCGAATTGTATGCGCTCATCTCCAGTCTGGCCGGTGTGCCGATAAAACAGGGAATCGCAGTGACCGGTTCAGTAAATCAGAATGGCGAAGTGCAGGCAATTGGCGGTGTTAATGAAAAAATTGAAGGCTTCTTTAATGTCTGCAAAGCAAAGGGATTGGATGGGAAACAGGGAGTAATGATTCCGAGAAGCAACATTGATAATCTCATGCTAAAACATGAAATTATCAATGCAGTGAAAAATGGCAAATTTAATATCTGGGCTGTGGATACCATTGAGGACGGATTAAAAATTCTGACCGGTAAAAATGTTGGGAAGCGGCTGCCATCCGGAAAATTTTCCAAAAATTCACTTTATTCGATGGTAGAAGAGCGATTGATTACTTTCGCCAAACGATCGAATGAGTTTAAGAAAAAATTTGGAGAGGTAAAACCAAAAAGCAAGAATAATACGCCCCAGAAAAAAAATAGAGAAGAGAACGACTCGGAATAAACTTAAGTATTATTTATTCTTTGTTCTAATATATCCAAGAATGGAATTTGCCCCTTCAGGATCTTTTGCCTGGCTTCAGTTAAGGAAAACCATTCTCCCCGGTCAACTTCCGGAAACTCATTCATATTACCAGACTTCGGCGGCCATTCCATTTGAAAAGTATTACTTTTGATACCCTCCACTTCGAGGTCGGATTCCAGGGCCCAGACCCAAACCAGCTTGCCGCTTGGCTGTCTCACCTCTCCCAATTCAATAAAATTGCCAGAGACGGATAATCCGGTTTCTTCCTGAAACTCCCGTTTCGCAGCTTCAAGGGCATCCTCATCATCACTGTATTCGCCCTTGGGGATGGACCAGGACCCCAGATCCTTATTCACCCAGAAAGGACCACCGGGATGAACTATGAACACCTCAAACCCACCCTTCTTAAATCGATATAATAAAATTCCGGCGCTTTTTCGGGGCATCCAGCATCTCCCTCTGATTAAGACTTGTTTTTTGATTACCTGTTCATAAAATGGCAAAAATGGCTGATTCTCTTAAATACGATTACAATCGTTGCTCCACCAGTTTCCAGGATTCGGTGATTAAAAAACTATCATCCATATCATTTACCATAGATTCAAATTTTTTAGCCGGGATAGTAAACGTGAGGGTATTTCCCGGTACAGAGGGACGGGCTGAAACATCAAACATTCCCAGAATACACCTGGGATCAGCCAGTTTGGACTCGTCAATAGGATAATTTAAAATGGAAGAACACCCCGAACCCATGGGGGCAATTACACCATTCGGGTCCTTCCGATCGTAATTTGCCAAGGTAAATAATCCGGATAGAACATCCGAGACAGCAAAGAAAATAAATGCGAGGGGCTCCTCGGTTTCTGAAAATTTATCAAAGCGTTTAAAGACCAGATATTTGTTAGGAGCTTTAAAGGGAGGATGATTTTTCAAATATTCTTTTACCAGGTCGGGAGTTTTCTTGTATCGCTCACCCTTCATTTTTCCGGGAATACCACAGGAAAGAAAATATTCAAAATTAGGTCTCAATTTCTGGGAATAACCACTATACCGCTTTCCACCTGAACAACCGGGAGCATGTGCAGAATAAACATAAGGGTATCCTTCTCTCACCCGATTCAGATTACCGATAAGGCAGCGGTCCGTATCTTTGGAATTCCCGAGGTCATCTGCGTTAACCCGATCTGAATAGTAATAACCGATAGGAAGTTCAGAATCTATAAAATATGTTTTCCACTGATTCATAAACAGAATTTGAAGTCTTTTCTGCATAGGTGTATTTCAACCTTCTAAAAATTAAACTTGTACGTATATTTCAAAGTCACTAGAGTTGTTATTCTCCGAGATATGTAAAATTGTATCTTCACCACAATCCGTCTGGGATCTCGCGTTTTTTTTAATCTTCGGCCTTACTATCTTTTGTTTTCAATTCTTTAGAAATTTCAGGATCAACCGAACGCAAATGAAGGTCTCTCTGTGGGAATGGAATCTCAACATGGGCTACTTTCAACGCTTTGTTGACCAAGACGGTGATTTTGCTTTTCAGGTTAAGCCATTCCTCAAAATCTGCCGTCCAAAAACGTAATGAAAAATTAAGCGAACTGTCACCAAATTCAGTAAAGAGCACTACCGGTTCCGGATTTTTCAGGATGGAGTCATGCTCCGTTACGATTCCTTTCAAAATATTAATTACTTTTTCCGGATCCGTTCCATAGGCTACCCCTACCAGTATTTCAATCCGGCGCAGTTTGTCCGAAAGCGTCCAATTGACCACTTCACTGGAGATGATATTTCCATTTGGAACAATCACTTCTGCACCATCGTAGGTTCGGACGGTGCTTGAGCGTATCCCGATACGAAGCACTCTTCCGAGCAACGATCCGAATTCGATGGTATCTCCTACTTTTATGGGCCGTTCGAAAATAAGGATAAGACCGGACACAAAATTATTTACCAGATTTTGCAGACCAAAACCGATACCAACACCCAGCGCCCCGGCCAGTATCGCCAGTTTGCTCCATTCCATACCCGCGGCTGAAATCGCAGCAACAAAACCGAGGGTAATAATGGAATAGTTTATCAGTAATGATATAGTTGCCGGGACGCCACGGGAGAGTTTCAACCGGGGGTAAACATCTTCATCCAAAATAAAACGGACAAACCGGGAAATTAAGATGGAAATCCAAATTGTTAGAATGAAAGCGATCACATCTCCCAAGGAAATATTCAAATCCCCCACCCCGAGTTTTTTATTCAATATTGATGAAATAAATTTCCACAGCGGATTGAAGATAGTATAGTAGTTCAGGAGTGCATAAAGCCAGAAAAGGAAGGCAGAAAACTGAAAAAATATCTGTAAGCGGGAAACGATAGTGCTGCTGTGTCTGCGCACCATTTGTAATGATTGAGCCATCCTCGTTTTCATTATCAGGGTCAGGAGCGCCTCGAGAATTTTCAGTAAGGTATAAAGGGCAACACCAATGTATATGCTTTTCAAAAAAGCACTGGTTATCAAAGTGGCCAATGATACATAGCCAAAAATATTTCCAAGAATGCCAATCCCCAGTATCACCAAACTGATGCGGCCAATTAATATCATGCTCCTCAATAACCGGCCCTCACCTAACTTAAAGACCGGACCTCCAGGTTTAACCAGCCAGAATGTCCAGCCCAGCGTGGCGATAGTCATTATTAAAAGCAGGATTCTCTGCAGCAGCAACTGCTCGAAGGCCTGATCATGGAGTCGATGCAGAATAAACAAAGCCACTAAATAGTAAAGAGGCTTGCGTAGCGTTTTGGGAAGTAATCCTGGCAGAATCCGTAATAGAGGAATTAGTATAAGCGTGTTGTATAACCGGATAATTTCGCTAGGTGCATTTGGATAAATTGTTGTTGTCAGTGAAAGTGCGATGATAAAGGCCACTGATATTGGTCTGGATAGAATAAGTACCACAGATTCATGGGAAGCATTGTCCTTTTCCAACCAACTGTGACTGCGACGCCTTAAATCGTAAACTACAATTAACAAAATCAGAAAAATAAAAAAATGCAGAAGAATTCTGGATTTGTTATTTTTGGCGAATTTGACAAATGATCCCAGTCTCTGGGAATGATATTTAGAAAGTTCTATCTGAAGTGATGAATCCGGTCTGGCACCCCATGCCTGCCACAATGGTGGACGATCCGGCTCGAATAACCTGACCTGGGCTTCTTCGATTGCCTGACTCAGCTGGTTTTGGATATCGGAAATAATAATTGCTTTATCCGACAGGATATTCAACATGGATAACAATATTTCGGCCCGGTTTCTTAATTGGTTTTCTGCATCATTAATTTTTGTCGTTATCGTTTGAATTTGAGGAATTTGAGTTTGGGGATATTTGGCTTTCGAAATATTTTTTTCCAGTCCCTCCCATCGCTTGCGCATATGCGTTATATTTTCCAGACCGGATTGCAGTATTTTAGAACGAGATTCCAGATACTTCTTTTGCTGATCTAACTGCTGGGAAAGATAAGTCCACTGCTTCTGCATCTCAATGAGGCCATTGATAGAAATATTCTGCAGTGGATGTGACCGGAAGTAATTCCTGGATTGATCAATTTGATTTCCCAATGCATTAATTTTTCCCTTCTCAGATTGTATATTATCCATGGGACTTAGTTGTGTGAGAATATCCCGTATTGTGGTAATAGATTGATCGGCCTCCTGCCCTATATCAAGGAATGAAACACTTGTTTGGGATGAGTCTTTGGCAGCTTTGCTGGAGTCGGCTTTTTGCGCATTTCCTGGGGTTAAAAATAAAAATACAAAAATGATGAAAAGATGTTGGATGGTGTTACAATAAGCAAATTTCTTTCGAGTATAATAACCAAGAATTCCCAATCACAATCCTCCTGTTAGCAATTCTAATTTAAAATTCACAAGACCATTATCAGACCACGATAATTCATTCCAAAGCCTCACCTAAAAATTCCGGTTTGGCTGGAGTTAAAATTTAGTGTGACATATTCATTAAAAACAAGGGTTATCATTTCGCTGTGTTTGGTTCATTCTGAAATTCATTCCCATTCATCCTGTGTTTTCACGCACTTAAGCATCCTCTGTCCGAAGATATATTAAATCGCATAATTTGAAAAAATCTCATATAGACAGTTGATCGGAGAAATAATGTTTACCTTGGTTTCGTTTGATATTATATTTGCAGTTAATTTGAGCATTCTTAAGTTAAACTTTATCAGATATTAATTATTAGAGAGAATTCTCTTTCCCGGTCTAATTCATGTACAAATTGTATTATTTGAATTTATAATTATTGGTACTACTCAGGACAAAAAAAATATGGCTAAATCGCATCATCTTGCTTCCCGTGACCGGTTATTCGGAAGGAGTTACCCACTCGGTGCTTCCATACTGGATGGTGGTGTAAATTTTTCCCTTTATTCCAAAAATGCCGAACGGGTGGAGATCCTGCTCTTTGATGATGTCAGTAATTCCAAACCGGCTCGGATTATTCAACTCGATCCGGAAAAAAACCGTACATTTCATTATTGGCATGCTTTCGTGGAAGGCATTGGAGAGGGACAGCTTTATGGATTTCGGGTATACGGACCATTCGACCCCAAAAATGGCAAGCGTTTTAACGGAGATAAAATTTTACTGGATCCATATGCCAGGGCGGTTATTGTGGGAGATAATTACGACCGGGAGGCTGCAATAAAACCGGGAGATAATTGCAACCATGCCATGAAGAGCGTGGTGGTTGATCCACGATCCTATAACTGGGAGGACGATCTTCCCCTCCAGACAGATTATGCGGCTTCCATCATTTATGAGTGCCATGTGGCCGGTTTTACCAAAAATCCCAATTCCGGTGTTGCACAGCACAAGCGCGGTACCTATACCGGTCTGATTGAAAAAATCCCCTATTTGCAAGAGCTTGGAATAACTGCTGTGGAATTAATGCCAGTACAATTATTCGATGAACAGGATGTACTTCCACCCCGGAAAAATTACTGGGGGTATAACCCGGTTGCATTTTTCGCACCGCATTGTGGATACAGCTCCGATAAGAGTCCGTTAGGACCGCTGAACGAATTCCGTCATATGGTAAAGGCACTGCACAGGGCAGGAATCGAAGTAATACTGGATGTGGTTTTCAACCATACTGCAGAGGGGGATCATCGTGGCCCCACCCTCTCCTTCCGGGGTTTGGAAAATGAGGCTTATTATCTGCTGGAAAAAAATAAATCGATGTACTCCGATTATACCGGAACCGGAAATTCGGTGAACGCAAATTTTTCCGTCGTCCGGCGTCTAATTCTGGATTGTCTGCGATATTGGGTGAGGGAGATGCACGTGGATGGTTTCCGGTTCGACCTGGCTTCGGTACTCAGCCGGGGAGAGAGCGGCGAACCGATGAAAAATCCCCCCCTGCTCTGGGCAATAGAATCATCCCCGGAGCTGGCCGGAACCAAGATCATTGCAGAAGCCTGGGATGCCGCCGGGTTATACCAGGTTGGTTCTTTTATTGGAGATCGATGGGCGGAATGGAACGGACAATTTCGCGATGATATTCGACGTTTCATCCGGGGAGACGACGGAGTAGTCAAAAAGGCAGCCTCACGGATTATCGGAAGTCCTGATATCTATCAGAATCCGGAGCGCGAACCAAACCGCAGTATTAATTTTATCAATTGCCATGATGGTTTCACCCTGAATGATCTGGTTTCCTACAACCAGAAACATAATGAAGATAATGGCGAGCGCAACAAAGACGGAGCAGACGAAAATTACAGCTGGAATTTTGGTGTAGAAGGACTGACTGATGATCAGGCAATTGAAAAGCTACGTCTAAAACAGATTAAAAATTTTCTGACCATAATGTTTATTTCCCAGGGCACCCCTATGATTTTGATGGGCGACGAGGTACGACGAACGCAAAAGGGGAATAATAATGCCTATTGCCAGGACAATGAAATCAGCTGGTTCGACTGGAATCTGGTGGAAAAAAATAAGGGACTGCTCAGATTTACCAGTGGTCTGATAAATTTTATCCAATCGAAGGATATTTTTTCGGAAGAAAAATTCCTCAAAACCAAACCTGATAACAACCATCCCTATGTAACCTGGAGTGGCGTTGAGCTTAACAAACCAGACTGGCAGGAGGACTCACATAGTCTGGCCTGTACCCTGATCGATCCAAAGCGAAAAGAAGAGTTACATATTATTTTCAACGCTTTCTGGGAATCTCTCGACTTTAATTTGCCAAAAACGGAGAAGAACAAAAACTGGCGACGCATCATTGATACCTCTCTGTCTTCACCTGATGATTTTTGTGAACCAGAGGAAGCCCCGGTGATTAAAACCAAATCATATCTTTGTCAACCAAGATCAGTGGTCTTACTCTATCTTGGTTAAGGTTAAGACATATAAATAACAGTGAATAATTTCCGGCTAAAAGCATACCGCCTGCTCGGCAGTCAGACAGGGAATGACAGACCTTAAGTTTCCCTAGACGATAATGAAATAGTCTGCCATACAGTATCAGAAAGACATTATTGGGATTTTTTAGAGCGAACTCACCTATTCAAATCCGATAATATCAGGTCGGTAAAATTCAATTTTATCGACATATCTGGGATCTCGGCCAGAGACATCAAATTGCCATTCGCTGAAACCAGCAGGGGTCCTGGTAAAATACCCGATTCTTAATTCTAGTGTTTTAAAGACTAAACTTTCATTTCGAATTCGGACACCGATGCCAAAACTACCAAAGAAATTATTATCCGAAATTATTTTCTGGCTGGGACCAATAAATCCCATGTCGGCGAATGTATAAAAGGCAAAACGAAAACTATAAAGATTCAAGGGAGTAAAAGCTATTGATTCCAGGCTCAGGGCCAGTTTACCGGATCCTTTAGGCACGGAGGAAATTCCTCTTATTTCATTTTTCAGATTAATGAATTCACCCGCTAATCGTTTTATACCAATGGTAAAATCTAAATTGGCCAGATGACGAAACTTATATTTCTTCAATTTCATTAAAGGTGTAAAATAGTTACTGTAAAACTTTAATATGCCTTCTCTGAATTCATTCTGATAAATGAAACCTCCGATGGCAGTCCCATAACTCAGATAACCAAAACCATCAATTAATTGTGCTTTTAAAAATTTAAAACCCAGGTAAGGTTTATCAATGAATTCATCCTTGTCAACTCCCATAGTAAGACTGTACAAATATCCCACCGGAACATCTTCGGTTCGACCGAAAGACAGTATAAGACTGCTCTTAAAATAATCAATTTTCCGATAGGAAATACTGCTCAGAAAAAGATTAGTATTATGATAAAAATAATTACTGTCCGGATTCACAAACGGTCTCATTACAAAATCATCTTTTCTATAACGGCCTGAAAATATAACATTTTTACGGCTATCCTTATTCCCGATCAGAAATGATCTTCCCAGCCAGGTATCCAAATAATACTTGGTATATGCTGAACCACTCAGTGCATCATTTTCAAACTCTTCCGTTTGTATGGAAAACCGACCAATATCCAAAGCACCCGCGTATTTTACCTGCGGTGTTAAAAATTTCTTTTCAAAGATTGCACCGATAAACTTATCCCCAAAGATATTCCTGTAATTTAATTGGGCATTAACAAAAGAACCACCAATGCTGAATAAGGAATATTTTAATTCATGGCCAGTCTTTGGCCTTTCAGAAGAGTTATAATGATAACTATATCTTAATTCACTGCCCCAACCTATAAAATTTCGATCGAACAGACCAAACCTATATTTATTTACCTCTATAAAAGTGGGACTGACTCCAATTGAAAAAAGATCCTTTGTGATAATCACCACTTCCACTTTTTTTTCATCTTCCGGAAGGGGTACAATCAGGATTCGGACATCTTCAATAAATGGCAGCGATCTAAGAATTCTTTCATTATCTGCCAGCACAGAAGCATCGAGCGAGTCTCCTGTGTTAAAGAGAAGATTATTATATATAATTTTTTTGCGGGTATTAACATGGATATCATTAAGGATTTTTGAAAATTCATCTGATGCAGTGATTGAAGTATCCATAATTGATCCGGCAAGAACATCCACTTGTTTTAATCGAATGCGAGCAATAACAGCACCTTTATATGGAAGAAATACCGCTTCAGGTAAGCGAAAATCCTCGCTGTTTTGATAATTTGAATTGGGAGAAGATATAAAAACGGCATCATACAATGCCTTGGTCAATTTATTTCCCTTTGTTTTCGATCCGAGCGAATCAATAATTGCAGGTGAATTTCCGGAAATTGCTTGTACCCTATAATTAACAGTGGCGGGGATAACCAGTATAGAATCCTTTTTTATAAGAAGAGTACTGTCCGGAAAAATAACCAGACTGTTACCTTTTATAAAAACCCTGTTGCTCAATTTATTCTGGTCAGATCTTTCCTGTGACCAAAGGAAATGTCCACTCATTAAAAGAGCACAAAATATTATCAGAAGATGAAATAGATAATTTTTATTTATCATAATGAATACTATATTATCAGCGAAGATGAATGGCTATCAGATTCAATCATTCGGAAATAACATAATCTTCCAGCAACCCGATTTCGATTTAAAAGACCTTGTCAGCAAACAATAAAAATCATTCACTTTATCTGTTTTTTAAAGGAAAAATGATAATCATTTATTCTTTTTAAATCCAGATAATTAAAATTGAAATCAATTTCATTAAGAGAATTAAGCCAAAGTAAATGAATAAGATAATTTTTCAAATTGAACCTAATATAGATGAACCTCTTTTTATATTCACATATCGAATTATATTGCATAGAATTGACACAAAAAAATACGTGATAACATTTACTAAAATCCTTCATCATTTGATACTTTTGGGATTTTTTCTTCTTTCTCCATGCTATTTGGTAGCAGAAGAAAAACAAGATTCACTCTCCAATGTCAACAATAAGATATTTTTTTACCCGTATGCCTTCTACACGCCGGAGACGCACTTTGCTTTTGGCGCTGCCGCGATCTCCTATTTTCGCAGTTCGGTTGAGAAAGAGAGCAAACCGTCCAAAATTACCCTATCCGGTTACTACTCGACCCGAAAACAATATCTAATAATACTGACTCCAGAAATTTATCTGAAAAATGAAAATTATTTTATTCCGCTGGATTTGCATTTCGGAGACTTTGCGGACAAGTTCTGGGGTATCGGAAATAACACTCCGGATTTTCCGAATCCCGACTATATGATGCGGTCTTATGGAATTAAATTAGCTGTAAAACCAAAAATAAAAAGTAATTTTAAAGCAGGGGTTATCATAGAACTGAAAAACGCAGCCGTTGTTGATAAGAAAAATAATCCATATCTGATCTCTAATTTAGTCAAGGGAAGCAACGGTGGGATGATCTTCGGATCGGGCATGGCAGTCTCTCTCGACTCCCGGGATAATATTTTTTATCCGTCCCAGGGCAGTTTTTACGAACTAAATATTTTAATTTTCAGTCGAATGTGGGGGAGTGATTTTAATTTTAACCGTTACATTCTGAATTTGCGACAATACTTTTCTGTCGCCAAAAATCATGTGGTTGCTCTCCAGTTTTATGGAAATGTTGTAGGCGGCTATCCCCCATTTTATGAATTGCCTGCACTGGGTGGACAAAATTTTATGAGGGGTTATTTTCTGGGCCGTTACCGGGATAAACAATATGTTTTAACCCAGACAGAGTACCGAACTTCCCTCCTGTGGCGAATCGGACTTGTCGGATTTGCCGGGGTGGGAGATGTGGTCAGCCGGATTGACCTTTTACAATTGTCGGAGTTGAAATATTCAGTGGGTGCGGGACTCCGCTTTGCCCTGGACGTTGAAGAAAAACTAAATGTACGAATTGATTTCAGAATCGGGAAAAACAGCAGTGGTATTTATTTCGCAGTGGAGGAAGCTTTTTAGAACACAAATTTATTTTCTATTAATTCTGAGAAATATTACAAACAAAAGCCCAGATTCTCTAGTTCTGATAGGGGAAATCTTTATAATAGTGGAGACGGCGGGAATCGAACCCGCGTCCGGACAGGAGGCTAAAGGAACCTCTACATGCGTAGTCTGGCGCTTAAATTTAACCGTTGCCTGGCAGCCCGACCAGCCTTGCAACAGCGATTCCGAGAAGTACAAACAACTAACGTCCGGAAACCATTAGCTGCTGCCCTGCCTTAAGCGACGCCCATCTCAAATTCCGGCAGGAGGGAATTCGAGCGGACGGGTTGCATTAGTTATGCAGCCAGTGCGTAATTATTGTCGGCATTTAAACCGTTTCTCACTAATTACGGGATAGCGAGAAATCCCGGCATGCAGTGCCAATCTCCTTCGACTGCCCGTCGAATCCAGATCGTCCCCATGTTAAAGACCAATTCATATTTAATACAACATAATATACGACATGTTCCCTGCAAAAAGACAGAAAAAAGATTAGCCCCCGATGCCTGAGGTCATTTGATCACTGATCGGGGGCCAAACTAACAGAGGTTGACTCGCCAGCCAGTAGTTGCCTGCCGGTTAAGGCAGGAGAGGGATAACTTCTGTCTGGCTTTAACCGCCCCCCTCTGCCGTGGCCAGACCACCCGGGTGGGGGGAACACCCGTTTTTTCGGATCTGACTACTGCGTACCCCCGGAAGGACTCGAACCTTCAACCAACGGATTAAGAGTCCGCTGCTCTACCAATTGAGCTACGGAGGCAAATCCAACGCGCAAAATATAAAAGAAGTGCCAAAATGAAGCAATGAGTAAGTTTTTTTGATATTAAAAAAAAACAATAGCTACATAATACATAGAATTTTTTTGGTTTTAACCATATTAACAAAACCATATTGATGTGAGGGTCTGCCAGGCGGCAGAGTAAAATAATTGGATAATTTATCTCCACATTCAGAAGCAGTTTCAATATCAGAATGTCCGAATAAAAATAAGACTACTAATATTCTTATCATTTGTAACAAATAAATTGTGTTGTTTTAAAAATGTGTTAAAATTTGGTCACAATCATTTGTTATAACAACCATACTGATCTCACAGGAGATAGAATGAGCCTTTCCGGATTTGTCTCAAACGCATCCTGATGCTGGACCATTTAAGATTTCCGACCAAAAAGGACAAGAGGATATAGATAGAAATTTTATTCAACCCAAAATCAATCAAAAACAAATTAAACTATAACTTCATATCTAATAGAAAAATTACTTCACCGATAACCGCCCTACCAAGTACCTACCAAGGCTGTCCCGGTTGGTATTGGCAAATATAACACCTGGCTGGTTAGTATTGGGATCATTAATGGACAGTTTTACACCATAATCTGCATGAAAGAAAGTTGAAGGAATAGTAAGTGATGTTATGTCGGTATGTTCACCCGGCAACCACTGGCGTATATCGATATTTAAATTTTGTTGCAGTGCAACTGTATCTGCCGGATCGATCAGATAGCAGACCAGGGGCCAATCAAAATAGAAAGGCGCCACACCCTTATTTTCAACGGTTATCGCTATCTCAAGATCAGATCCGGCACTGACGGAGCTGGCATGCTCCACTTTTTGTAACACAAAACGATAACCAAGTGTCTTCAACAATTTTTCCAAATTCTGGCGATGCTGTTCATTCTGTGGCTGAATAGTGCCACCGGCAGGACCGATAAAAGACCAGTGAGTCTGCTGGATAAATTGATAATTCAGATCGAAACGAACGGTCGTGCCTTCGATTGCTCCATACTCCGAACCACAGAATTCTCCCGTAATCATGGCGGTTTTCCAGACACGGTCATTCAGAGTGGGATCAATCCGGTTCAGACTTTCCAGGTACCAATCATTGGAAGCTTCCGTACCCAGGCAATCATTGCGAATTCCACAGCCATGATTGGTGGCATATTCCGTCCCAAAATCGTCGTCAAACGGGATCACTTTCATCTTATCCGGGAAGGCCTCCAGATAATCATCAATAATGGCTTGTTTGCTGGCATCTGTGGCGGCGAGAGAATCATTCAGATAAACATGCCACTCCCCCCAGAAACCATAGGAACCAATATCTATCCAGGCGATTCGGGGATCATCATTACAACGCTGACCCAGGGCCATCAGCAGATCATGATGTGCCTGGAGGAAATTAGGATCGTCCCAGTCCGGTGCCATTCCGGATTGATTGTCAATCTCATAGGGCCGCAGAGCTACACCCATCTGCACCAGCCAATCCGGGATATCCACATGACCAACTTCACCAGGTAATGCCGCAGTTATCCGAAAACCAACTCGCTTTCCGGTTTGAGCAATATTTCCCCAAAACCTTTCAAAATAGTTCCAGTCATAATTTCCCCTGGTCGGTTCCAGTTGTTTCCAGGTAAAAGTTTTCTCTTGCAGTCTTGTTTGGAATACCGGATTATTTTCTCCAATCCAGGGTGCAAATCCTTTGAAAGGATTAGGCAGGACGTCATCGATTTCTTCCAGCGTCACAGTCTTATTTTCCGGTTCGGTGGTAGTTTTCTTGGCACAGTAGTTCAACATAAATATCCAGGATAGAACGAAAATAATTAAAAATAAGAATATCCTTTTCACCATGATTCTTCACTTTTATTTATTCAAATTCACATATTGCTAAACCATATACTTCGACTACCGGAACATTAAAAGAAATCAGCTGATGACCGGCTTTTTGTTCTGTGGTAAACTCAACTGACTTCATGGGGGCCAGATTACCGCTGTATCGGACAGATTTTAATTTTTTATCGCTTGGAAATAAAAGCTGCACAGGGACATTTTCTGCCGGATTTATTGTTCCATCTATCGTTACATTATAATTTACTAAATCCATTAACATTAGATTTTTATCAGTATTTTGCATGGTGGTTAGTTCAACATATGGTACCGGGCTTTTTAAGCGGTTCACATTATTCTTTAGTAACTCAATTATTTTATCGGAAGCATTTTCCAGATGTTTTCGCAAACGCAGATCGATCCTATTCCTGGTATATCCTTCTGGAATATCCGGAAAAACATCTGCCATAGAAGGACCAAATGTGGTCACTTCAGATTTCTCTTTTGCCGGAATAAGAAAACGATCTTTGGGAATCTGAAGCGGAAGATAGCTTATACTTCCCTGCCCGACTGTTCTGGTGACCGCGATACCTGGATAATAACTGCCCCCCAACATTTCGGCAAAAACTCTTCTCCGGGAGGGTAGATTATACTCATTCTTCACCCCACTGGCTCCCAGAACCAAAAGTTGTCCACCATTCTCCACATATGTTTTCAGCGCTTCCTGTTTTTCCACACTCAGTAATGGAAGGTATGGAATAAATATTAAGTCGAATTGATTTAAATTGCCGGACAAGAGATCATCTTCAACGCTCATGACATGGGATATACCTTTATCGGCCAATACCCGCGAGGCGCTAAAGGCAAAACTTAGTTCATCTACCAGATATTGATTTAATGATGCCAGTACTGCTACATTGGAAAAGAGCTGAGCACCGACCAGATTTTCTTCATTTGCCGCCAGAAAGGTGTACATATCCGTGGCACCCTGCGGGGTCTGTCTCTTCTCCCGGAAAATGGTATGATTGGCAACCGCTTCAGCAATGTTGATCTGGGCCATAGCACTAAGGCATTTTTCAGTAGGATCCGGAAAAATCGGCGGGGTAATTTCGGTAGCATACACAATTACCGGTTTGCCATGGGAGGCCGCTGTCAGAAATTTCAAAGCCGGGCTATTGGTTATTTTTGTCCCGTTTTCATCCTTGCGGGGCGCACTATCCAAAAACTCCTGCATCTCCGAATAGATAAAATCGTCATATCCATCTCTTCCCAGCATTTCCATATTACCGGCAGCATCGTAAGCAATCGGACCATAACCAAAACCACCAAACACATTGCCGGAAATCATAAAGTACGGATTAACCTCTCGGGCCGCAGTTCTCAGTTTCTTATGAAACTCTGCCACCACATGTCCCCGGAAGGTGACCCATTCCATCCAGAATTTATCCCCGCGCTTCTCAGGCAGTTTGATGGATTGATAATCCGAGGTCCCATATTTTGCCTTGCCAATTTCTGCCGGTAAGTTTTCCTTCAGGTATTTTATAAAATTCTGGCGGGTATAATCGCAGTAGCAGGTACCACCGGAAATATGTGTCCAATCTACATAGGAGCCATCAATACCCGTTTGTGCCTGGGAACGCATCTTGCCGATCATCATCCGTACATAATATGGATTGTCGGGACAGCCCCAGGTTTCAAAACCGCCGGTGGTTTCCTTGCCATAGGGTGCATAACGATAAAAGGGAAAACTTCCATCAGGACGCACGGTAATCCAGTTTGTAGGATCAGCCTGGGGTTTGGGGCCAATGATATCAGCATAATTATCCCATCTTTCCTGATAGAATTTCAGCATATCGATTTGATTTTTTTCCGGAATATCCTTATTTGTTGCGGTTTCGCCATTCAGTGAGGTTGAAAGATAGCGTAGCACGATGTACCCCTGATCATGGTATTTCTGATTAAATTCTTTGGCTTCCTGTATTTTTTGATCGAATTCCGTCCGGGTTACCGATTCAAAATTAGGCGCTCCACTTCCAAAAGTGATGGTCATGTGATTTTTTTGCAGAAAATCGGGATCAGCCTTCTGACCAAGACGCCAGTGTCCCCAGTCTGCTAATGGTTTCCAGTTCTTTTCTGCCGGTTTTTGCTGACAAAAAAGAAAAGGAAAAATCATGGTTGCGATAAAAATAATCAAAATTTCTTTTTTAAAAATATACATGACTTATCTCCTCACATTAAAATTAATATTGGATCACCAGTTCAGCAGATTTATCAAATTCTGGTAAATCTATTTCAAAAAAATTTTCCTGTTTATTAATTTCAATATTTTTTGAATCCAGGCTAATTCGTTTGGGTATTTTCTCCGAGGTAAATCTCATTTCCCTTTTCTCCTGCAAAGGTGTACCTAAAGCCAAACGATACTCGGTACCGCTCTCCCTGATATCGTTGATTGGTAATGCAGAAGAAATAATCATAAATCCGGAATTTTCCAGCTTTTTCAGGATTACCTTACGAGCTGAAGTGACAAATCCGCGATAAGAGAAATTACCTTGCCTGTTCCACTCCTGCCAGTCCGCACCGAGCAGGATATAACCGGCTTCAGAATGGAAACTAAACTTCGCTTTCGACTTCGTGCTGACCAGAATTTCCAAATCGTCCATTTTTTTATCTATTTTTAGTAGAGGCTTGGAAATATAAGTCAAATGTGGTTCTACTAAAGGATTGGGACCAAAACTGATTTCCAGTGTATTTTTCCCCTTTTGTAGATTGGGAAGAATAATCAGCCGGTCAGTGAAGGCAAAATGATTTTTCCCATTAATGACCACATTTTGGATAAACGTAGAGATATTTTCAATCCGAATACCCATCCCTCCGGTATGCAGATATAACGAATCCATCCGGGTGTGACTGAAATCCAGATTTAGGGTCAATTTGCTATCGTCGGAATTCCAGGAATAATCCCACTGAGAGAGTATCCGCAGTTTATTCCCCAGATCCGATGGCGTGGGACAATAGATATCACTGGTGGCAAATTTAGCTTTCATGGCATCATAAAAAGCAACATTGCTTTTATTCATGATCCGGTCTTTGCCATACTGAGGCTGAGAAGTGATGGAGTAATCGTGCCACATCTCATTAAAAATCACACCCCGGCCAATGTTTTGATTCATGTGATCAAAAATTTCTTCCTCATAGGCGGTGATTTGCTGAGTAGTATAGCTCCAGGTGGGATCATAAAACCATTGATAATCCGGCGATGGTACATTTTCCAGAACCACCAGATTTTTGTAGGGCCCGGTAAACCAGGTTAAATTGCCATAGCCGAGCGGCATATCCTGTTCAAAACCGTGGGTCATATAAAAGGAGAAACGTCGGGCAATCTGCTCATAATCATCCATATGAATAGTATTTCCGGGATTGATAAAGTATTCAACTTTTCCGATGGGATAGTCATAATCACTCATGTTGAATTCAATTTCCCGGACAGCATCATCCAACTCTTCCTTCCAACGCTCCTCGGTCATTTCCCGGTTAATCCGGTGATATTTACTGTGGGTGGCAATCTCGCCGCCAACTTCCTCAATTTTTTTACCGAGCGGAGCCAGATCCTGCCATCCGGCCTTAGTTGCCTGACTGGATACCCAGGCATAAACCGGCACCACCCCACTTTCCCGGGCAATATCCACCAGATAATTGATCGTTTTAACCTGGGCATCCAGATTACCACTGGCATCCGCATCCAGACGGATAATGGCGGTTAGATTGGCATTGGAAAGTTGAGGAACCGGAAATGGTACCTGGACATCCCCATAAACCGTCCAGTGCAAAGCCCGGATGAGCACATTAAATATCTGATTGGCGTAATAAACCTGGGGCTGCACATTCCGGAAAAAAGAAGCCACACCGGCCCAGGTGCTAAAATCGCTGATAAGAATCACCCGGTTCTTTTCTCTTTCCTGGCTGGATAAAAAAGGATATTCTTCCCGTTCGTTTGTGGAAACCAACAAAACTTCTCCCCCCTCCTTAAATGTCAAAATATTTAGACCGCTGACCAGCGGTTGGGTAACAAACTGATTATTTTCCATCATGCGGGAGATGTAATGCCAATTCTGTTTAACTTTGATCCGGTAGTCCGAATCACCGTGAAAACCGGAATAGGTAATACCAAAGAGCTGATCCAGTTTTGTATGGTCTCTCTCCCGTGCAGATTCGTCATTTACTGCAAACGGGCCATCTATTATCACATTGCAGCCCTGCTGAAGATATTTCTCCAGCGGTGAAATCAGTCTATTGTACAAATCATTTTCTACGTAGCTGCATTGGCCAAAAATAAGAGCGCCATATTGACTCAAATCTGCATTGACCAAATCCGATAGGAACAGACAATCATAGGGCAAACCAGCAAGATTGGCCACCGCTGCCCAGCCGTGGGCAGACATTTGAGTGACGCCCCATTTCTGTTCAAAACTGGTTTTGCTAATAACGATGCCAATCCGCGGATTTTCATATTTGAATGAAGCAGCAGAAATGGAGCAGCTCATCAAAGTTACCAGCAGAATTATCATTAACCATTTTGACTTCATACCTTTTTCCTATTATTTGGGAATGAATCCGATTTATTTTAATCCTGATACAGCGGAACCTGCACCATAAAATTCTTGAGTTTCCGGATCGATATAGAGCATGGCCGCCCCTCCGATTCCGTGGCTGGTTGTCCTGACCTTGTGACCACGTTTCTTCAGATCCTGAATAACCGTAGAATCAATATTTTCATTGACCGTCAGACTACCGAGATTCGGTTTATCCTGGCCAAAGGAACCGGTATGATGTCCTGTGGCAAATCGTGGTGCCTTCACAGCATCAGCCGGCAACATGCCAAAGTCAACATTATCCAGTATAAGCTGTAACGCCACCTGATCCTGTAAATCACCGCCGGCAATGCTGATTGCCAGCACTGGCCTACCATTCTTCAATACCAAAGTCGGTGTTAAGGTTATGCGGGGTCTCTTTCCCGGTGCGATACAATTGGGGTGTCCTTTCCAGGTATTCAGACTTACCAGGCGGGTCCCATGAATAATCCCGGTGTTTCCCGCCACGCCGGCAGTACTTCCCAAGCCGCTTGGTGTGGCAGCAACCACATTCCCCCAGCGATCCGCGACGCAGAGAGTGGTAGTTCCCCCCTGTGAATCATGCGGATTATCATCTTCGATTAGTGGCTTCATATTAAAAGGATCGCCCGGACGAATTTCCAGAGAAGCGTGTTCCATGTCGATTAGACCAGTGCGGATCTTGGTATATTGATCCGATAGAAGATTCAACAATGGGACATTTACAAAGCGCGGGTCACCATAGTAGGCGTCCCGGTCAGCCAGAGCCAGTTTCATGGCCTCAGCAACCAGGTGAATATAATCTGCCGAGAATTGTCCCATTTTCTGCAGATCAAAACCTTCTATAAGCCTGAGTGCCTGTAAAAGATAGGGACCTTGAGTCCAGGGACCACATTTGTAAACTGTATAGCCTTTATATATAGAAACTTCCGGATCCTCAATTCGGGTGACATGGGCAATTAAATCCACCTTACGAAGAAATCCGCCCTTTTCAATATACCATGCTTCCAGTTCATCGGCTATGTCTCCCCGGTAAAACCGGTTGGAGACTGGCTGCAGTTTTTCTTTCCGGCTGCCAATGGCATTTTTTTCTGCCTGTATAAGTTTCCTGAAGGTTACAGCCAGATCCGCATACCAGTTCTTACCTGTGTCGATAGTATCACCATCGCTGGTATCAATATACCAGGTGGGACCGCCTGCATCCAGTATTCGTAGAGTAGGAGCAGCCACTTCTGCAAAACTCATTGTGCCATAATGCTGAAGGGTGGTTACACATAAATCAAGAGCTGCCGGAACAGCGGCTGCCCTTATATCATTACCAGGAATGCCGTTTGCCATATACCACTCAATAGCCTTCGGATCGAGGGGTGCGGCACCCTGCCCGGATAAAACCTTGACCTCATTCCGGGAGGCGTCAAATATGATCAGCGGCACTTCGCCGCCAATACAAAAGGCACCAACAGCCTTGACACTCAGTGCCAATAAAGAAGCAACGGCTGCGTCAGCCGCATTACCACCCTTCCCCAGTATTTCTAATCCGGCCAAGGCAGCGGCAGATTTACCGGCAATGACCAAGCCGTTCTGGCTTTCTGCCTTCCAATCGGTCATTTGTGCTTGCGACGACATTGGAGAATAATATTGAAGGAGAATAAAAAAACAGACTAAAAATATTTTTAAATTCATGTCAAATTGATCCCCGATTTAAAGATTAATCCAGAAATTCGCCCTGCCATTTTTCAATGGTACCTTCCCGCATGGCTTTATTGCCCAGGTGGACGGCAATGGCCGCTCTTCTTCCACTCTCAACATTGGATACCGGCAATTTGTTATTCCGGATGCAGTCTGCAAAATGAAGAAATGCCAGCCCGGTTGTTTCCTTATCTCCAGCCGGTTGATTCTCCACGGTTATTTCTGTCCCCTCACCTTTTTTCCAGGCCTGATATGTGGCACCGGTTATGGCGTAGACAGATTCATTTGATTGTGGATTTGCTTCTTTCTCTGTCAAAGATTTTTCAGCATAAAATCTGGCTTTCTGACCTTCTTCATTATTGATTTCGATGGTCCCCAACGTCCCCATATATTGCAGGGAAATTCCATAATGGGCATTGGTAGTAATCGAAGTAAAAATAGCTTTTACGCCATTTGGATATTCATAAACGGTATTGACATTATCGAAGGTTTCCCGGCCATCTTTCCAGTAATCGATACCGCCGAAACCGGTAACTTTAAGCGGGTGACTATCCAGCATCCAGTTGGCAATATCGATGTGATGAGAACACAGTTCAGCCATTAATCCGCCGGAATACTCCCAGTACATTCTCCAGTTTATCAACCGTTCCAATCCCGGTTCCGGCACTTCTCGCCGCCAGTCTCCATTGCGGTGATAGTTACAGCGGATATGAGTGATCTGTCCGCAGTAATTACTTTGGATCATCTCACGGATTTCCTCAAACAGTGGGTTGCTGCGGGTTTGATATCCCACCTGAAAAATTTTTCCCGATTTCTTCACTGCTTTTTCAAGATCCAGTGCCTGTTCAATATTATAGGTCATGGTTTTTTCGCAGAAAATATGCTTTCCGGCATCCAACGCATCCATGGCCATCTGATAATGCAGATTTAATGGCGTAGCAATTATAACGGCATCCACCTGTTTATCATCAAGCAGCTGCCGGTAGTCTTTATAGCCTTTGGCAGCCGGTGCTTCCTTCAATCCGTTTTCCAGATGGAGAGGAAGGATATCACAACAAGCAGTAACCTGCATCCCGGGCAAATCCTTCAAAATATAGACTTCCCATTCACCCCGGTCTCCCGTTCCAATAACTCCAATATTCAGTTTATCATTTGCAGCAATTTTTTTGTCTCCTCTGGTGAGAGCCGGAATTCCTAAAGTCAGACCTGCTGTGGCAGCAGCACTCATCCCAATAAATTTACGTCTGGATATATTTTTTTTCATAAACTTACCCTTCCGGAATTTTGTGGACTAATTCTCTAATATCCTCGATTGTATCGGATTTTTTAATCTTTCTATCCAATAGATGATGTTTTTAAAGGTGTCCGTCGTATCAATTTCAAAAACCAGATAAGCATTTTTTTCGGTATAACGACTTCCTCGGGGAACATAGGTCAGGCGTTCATTAATCAGACGCCGGTTCCAGTATTTCCCTCCCTCCACACCATCACTTATTTTGGTATAAGGCTGATATACCGGAGAAGTATCACCAAACTGGTTGATCAAGTCATAGCGCAGGCGGATACTGCCAAAGGCATATCTTTTTTCCTGATGATAAAAGCATAGCCAGGGGGCGTCATTGCTGACTGGATTTTTTTCCAGATACTGGTAGCGCTGTGAGAAAGGATAACTCTCAACCATACCATTAACTCGTTGAAAAGCCACATTGGTGAACATACTGTCCATGGTCATTTCATCATTCCGTAACAGAAAAATCCAGGCATCATCAATAAAATTCATTTCCGAATAGAATGAAAAATATGGGAGATTTGAATAGAATTGATAAACCGCAGAGAGTAATATTTCCGGGTGAGCCGGCGCTTTATCCTGCCGGATAGTTTCGACCAAATAGGGGCCGGAATCGATTTGATAATTTTTGGGATTATCCCAACCGGCAATAGTTTCATAATATTCCAGACCTTCTTTTTGAAAATTCGGTCCCCAGTGTAACCGGTTCTCGGTCCGGAACAGAAGCTGGTTAAATCCCATTTTTATCAGTAATTCTCTCAATTGGCCCGAATCATGATTTTTAGCCTCACTTTGGCTGCTTTTACTTAAATCTGCCCGATAGAATTTATTTTCGATGATTCGATCAAAACCGGTTCCACTCAGTTTTAGATCCGTTGTAGGCACCTCTAATTTCTTCTTAATATCAAGGGTCACCACTTTTGACTGATTAGCCTGAAGGGAAACCGGAAAGAGAACTTTCAATATGGTTAAATTCCTGTCCGGAAAATCTTGCCGTTGAACAATTTGGCAAAATTGAGAAATATTTTCCTGCAAATCAGTAACAACGAAATTGGCGAGGGAATCTTTTAGCAGATCAAATGGAACTTGCAAATCCAATTCAACATATTCCAGTACTCTTTCCAGACCAGCCGGTTCACTGAGTTCAATCCTGACCGGGAAATAATCCTGGCTTAGCAGAGCCTGTGAAAAGATCAAAAAGACAAAAATAAGAATGAGGAAGGTGACTAATTCATAATGCCTATCATCTTTTAAGATTATCCGGTCCAATATTTACTCCACCCACACAATTGCACCCCGTTCAATGGGCGGTAGGGTGCAGGTCATATTTCCATCCTTATACTCACCGCTGATCTGCTGAACCTCTCCCAGGAATGGCAGAAAATATATTTTGGAATCTGCCTTGGCAGGAAAACCGACCTTAACACCAGCCTCCGGTTTTTGATTTGCATTTTTTCTGCCCTGCAGACCTTTAAAATTAGCGAAGAATAGATGGACCTTCCCATCCACTTGGGCGATCTGCGTGGAAACATATGGTGAGGCCTGAATTTTAATCTCAGACCGATAGTTTAGAGTGCGGATTAATTGATCTGATAGTTCTTCTTGAATTTTGATAAAATCCACCCCTTCAGTTTTACCCTCCCAGGCAAAGTTATCGTAGTTTCCCCGGATGGCGGACATATAGTTCTTACCCGGAAATTGCGGATCGAATAAAAAATTTTTCGCTCCGGATGAACTTTCTTCTTTGCTCAAATCCTTGATTCCCAACAAACCGGCTAAAGGATTTACCGTATTTTTGGCGCCGCTTAAATCATACATTCCGGTCTCTCCGGTAATCCACAATTTTTTGCCGGAATTTAAATATCCATCCAGAATACTAATCTCATCATTCGAAATACATTTGACATCCGGCAGAATGAGAACTTCACCCGTGAAATTCTGTAAAGTTCGCGGAGTTACAATTTCAAATTCCAGATGAGATTGCAGTAAAAACTGCATAAATCCGTTATAGGACTGGAAAAAAGTATCCGCAAAGTAATCCCTGGTTTTTGGTGAAAAATAAATTCCCACCGGTTGAATCGGTTTTCGCGGTAGATAAATTGTTTTTTCATGGTCGGCAATCCATTTAAAAATCACCTTTCGGGCTTCCATATCGTTGGAGCCAGACATGACATGACCCCGGGCATCCCAGAAATTTGTCCCGGCCATCACCTGGGACATACTCAGATTATCCATGGCATCCGCCGGCTTAATGCTTTTATCTCCATCCCAGGAATAGGAAAGCATCCAGGAAGCTTTTCCCTCTGCGAACGAACGAAAGGTATACATGCCAATCATATAATCCATCCAGGCCAGAGGATTACGGGCTGCGGCAGTATAACCGCCGGCACTATATTCATGGGCGATTACATCAACCACCGGGTACATATCGTAGACATCTGCTCCAACCCGGACGGCCGATTCTCCGATACCCGGATATATTTCAGCGATGGTCATACAATTTGGGTTTACCGATTTTACATTTTCATCTATCTCTTTCATAAAATTAGTCAGAGTCTCAATCCGGAAATCGACCCATTTCCGAAAATTAGCATCAGAAAAATCACCCAGTTTCAGATCTTTCTTGGCATTAAGGCCGGTTAGTTTTCGAAACGCTTCCACGGTATAATCATCAAAACTAGCCCAGCTATCCTCCCAGCCATCAAAATGGGTCATCCAGTAGGGTATGTCCACATAAACCCCGTCAATACCCGTTCCGGCAATTTGCCTAACCCGCTCCATATAAATTTTGCGCCACTCCTCCGCATATGGGCTTATCCAGACATCTTCATCGCCCTCGGAAATCCAGAATGCGGTACCGCCACCAAAGATAGCCGGCTCTCCGGTTATTTTCCTTTGCACCCAGTCCGGATGATCCTTAAAAAATGAGTGGGGAGTTTTGTCCGCATTGGCAGTAATACATTCCAAACCGGCAATATAAACATAAGCATAATTATTGATGGCATGGGCAGCGTCCGCTATCGCTTTTATGGCAGCCAGTTTCTCCGTGGGATCCAAAAAGCTTTCGTACCGGCCAGGAATGTCATTATCTGTTTCAATGCCAAAAACATGAGTCTCCTGAACACTTTTGATAATACCTTCCACCCGATCCAGACTTAAACCATGTCCGGCAGTCCGGACATAGTGCGTCCAATTTTGTTGGTTTTGCAAAGTACTATTATTTTCTCCTTCGCAACCTAACATCAATAGAAAAAAAGTAATTATTAAAATAGGAATTATACGACTGACAATTTTCATTTTTCAACCTTTCTTGATTAAGAGATAAATTTTACTCAAAAACCAGAATACCAAATTTTTCAAATTCGTGAAATCTAATTTTGATCGGTTGCCAGGCCCAATATTCCATTTTGCCGGTATCGTAATCGCAGCGATAAAAATTAACCCGCCAGGTGGTACCGGAACCCGGAGGGACGTTCCCTATCGGTGAAAGCAATTGAAATGGAATGAAAAATTCTGCCCTCCAACCGGTAATCACTGAACCGCTTTCTTTTTGGCCACCCTGTACCGATGTGGCATGACGAACTTTCCTTTCTCCCTGGTAATGCCAGGGTCGCCAACCCAGAAATTTCCCCTTTAGATTAGGGATTAGTAAAGGTAATTCATAATTCAAAGGGGAGAGTTCATATTCAAAGTAAACCGGGTAATCCTCATCCGGCCAGAGAAACACTTCTACCACATCCTCATTCCAGAGATCCAGAAAATCCTCCTTCATGGTGGCGGTTAATCTTGTGTCCTGACAATTAAACAGGAAAAAGAGACCGCTGTCACTATATAATATTTTCAGGTAAGTATCGCGCGGATCTCCTGGTGATCTTTGTGGCAGACGAATCCAATCGGTCTTCTCCCAGGCCTGGTCAGAACCCTCACCGTTGATCTTAAAATCCGAACATTTTTTTGCTACAATCTTTTTACTATCCTGGTTTTGTGCTATGCTGAAAGTAGAGAATATGAGAATTGTCAGCATACTTACTAATAGTACGTAGCATGAACCTGAGGGAAAATTTTCCATTAAAATTATTCCATTTTTATCAATCATCTAAGATTTGGTTTTAGGGTAAGGGAACCATCCGGATTTGTTTCTTGCTGACAGGCCCAGTTAACCGGATGGGTTTGTCCTTTAATTTCCAGTTCCGCTTTTACCTTGAGACCCTTCCAGTCTGTGCCAACCGGAAGGAACAATTGTGCCTGGCGTACTTTTCCCGGCAAGGGATATCCGGCATCCAGGCATCCGCTCACATTTACTTTTCCATCATCACTAAAAACAGTTACCCTCAGCACCCCTGGAACCGCACTGATACCGTCGTTGACAAATCCCATGATTAAGCCGGGATGACCCTCTTTTTCAAAATTCCAAATCCAGGAGGGTCGTACTCTATATCCGACCCGGCGGGCAATAAGTTCAATCGGTTCGGGATACTTTTCATAATAACTTAAAATGTTCTTGGCATTAAGATTATGCCAGTTCCAGAGAGACCAGTAATTTGCACCCACGTCAATAACATGAGAAATAATATTTTCTGTATAGGTTACACCATCCACAATACGAAGCGATTTCGGGTCACCGGTAGTCATGCCCACTTCACAAATAGCCGCGGTCCAGGGTGGCCGATTACTGAGGGATTCAATTTGCATATTCTCGATAAAAATGGTATCGGTACGCAACCAATTATGAGTACGAATAGTGCGGTCTACCAGTTCGGAGTTCCCTACCCTGCTGAAATCAGGTTGGGTGTTTGTAGCCAAAGGTGTTTTGGTCCAGAATTCCAGTTGTGTTTCAAACATTTTTACAAAGGTCTGTTCAGCAATTACGTCATCGGGAAATGGATTACCATCAAAGGGCCAACTATGCCCTTCTCCCCAGAAACCGTACATGAAAGTATCGATATATTCCACCAGTGGATTTCCATTTAGCTCATCCGCAAGTAAGGCATTTAATTCCCGGAAAGCTGCCTGATACTCCGGATTGTCATACCGGGGCATCATGTGTTCTTTTTTGGAACGAATACTGTCAGGACGGGTGCGCCACTCCCCTTTTAATTTTACATAAGGTACTTTCTCCATTAGAAATTCGGGCATACCCGGTTCCGGAAAATCCGGATTCTCCAGCATGATGCGGAATCCCACTCTTTTATTATATTTTTTGGCCAGATCGAAGGTTATCTTCCAATATTCCGGATAATCCAGCTTCCCCGAGCGTTTTTGAATATCACGCCAATTCGGACGGATATAAATTTTCTGGGCAAAGGGTAATTTTACCAGATCTTCCAGAGATTTTTCCAGGGACTCACCCGGTATTTGCGGCGGGCCCAGATCTCCGGAGATATAAACCACCAGTCCCATTCCATAGTTTGGTACAATCTCCTTGGAAGGAGTTGTGGCCATTTCTACATCGCTTTCCGGTACCACCAGTTCTGGCGGATACTGCGGAAACGGGCCCTGGTTAAGACGGTCCTTCACCTGGGGTCCCGGACCAAAATCGTATTTATCCCAGTTATGGGCAGGCACAAAAGCATTGGCTGATCGGGATTTTAAACCAGCCAGTAGTGCTAATGCCCCGCTGGTTTTAAAGAATGTTCTCCTTTTCATAGGACCTCCATCAAGTTTAATTATTAGTTACTCTCGTTGTTTAATTTTATCATATTTTTATTCTCATAAAATTTCGAGATAGAATGGTACACACTGTTATTCTTCTTTAATCACCAAATCGGGGATTCACAATATTATTATAAATTGAGCCAAAAGAAAATTCCAGGCCAACTTCTCCCCAATAACTGTATTGTGTTTCCAATTCACGTCGTTGTAAAAGGATTTCATCTATGGTAGCATTACTCTTTGGTAGTGCAAGTTGATCTCTGATACGAGAATATCCGCCCTCCAGGTAAAAGGAGAATCCCTTAAACAATCTCAGGGATAATTCACTATAAATTGACAAATGATTTTTTGTCAAATCGTGGAAATAGTGAGAGCCACGCAAGAATAAATCGATCCTGCCCCAAGGATTTTTAGTCTCATAAGCGATTTCCATTGATTGCTGTAAAAACTTGTCAGTGGTTTTATTATAAATAGTTTCTTTATAATAATGGTTGTATTCATAACCAATATCATACAAAAAACGAAATACTTTTATCGTGGATTGCGAATAGGGAAAAATATTATACTCGATTCCAGGTGAAAAATTGAATGCTGAACTAATATTATCATAAGTATTGGAATAAAATCTACTATTGATACCGATCGACCAATGATCCGAAATGCTTTTAACGATTAATAAATTTAACTGTTTATTGCTTTCCGAGCTTGTGAGCGTTTCTTCATCAATTTCGTAGGAATCTTTTTCATATGCTAAACGGCTTGAAAACCTGATTTTCCATTGGTCAGTAATTCTGTCTGCATAGAATCTATTGGAGAACGAATGGCTGGTTGTGGATGCTTCTCCGTTAAAAAAACCACTAAAATTTATTCTGAAAAACCAGAGTTTCCATTTATCATGTGTCACAATTGTATCCCTGGTACCTTCATAATTAATAGAAAGATTTTTCATAATATCAGTATTATAAATATATGGTATTAGCCCTATTTCAATAGCGTGGGTAATTTTCCTTCTCACTTCATCATCAGTCTCTTCATGAAGTGTTGTAACAGATAGAGTATCCCGCAGGGAAGAAAAAACTCCTCTCCCTATAAAAGTCAGGGTAAATTCTCTTCCTTCACTTCCGGTATGCTGTCGAGTAATTAAAATATGGATATCGGCGTTAGCTCGGTCATAAACATAGTTAACAAACGGGATTTCGGACCGGATAAAATCAAAATCACAGAAATCACAATCGAGAAATACTTTTGGTACTTTTTGTGAAGATGGCGTCGCATCAGAAACTTTAGTAATATGACTGATTGCAGGAGCGAAAAATATAAGCAGCCAAAATAAAGACTCTAAAAAAATGTAATGGTTAATTTTCATTTCAATTGATTATTTTCGATAAATTTTATTTAATAACTGAAACAGTACTCCAGGAATACCATCTCTGTGCATCACCGCCTTCAGCTGCCAGCTGTATTACCGGGCTTAGACTAAAGGGATCGAGAAGAGCAAAATAAACTAAATATCGGCCAGGTTTCGCCTCAGCAGGAATAATAAGCTCGGAATTTTCCCGGTGTCTTCCGGGCAACCACTTTGTTACATCCCAATTCATCTTACGAGAAACAAGGATAGTTTTCTGTCCTCTGCCGGCTTTTCGAATTTCAATTACCGGAATGTAGGATCGGTATGGTGGCGCGACCCCGATGTTGTCCAGTTCCATTTCAAAATGCATTGTATCGCCAGGCGAAAGCCATTTTTCATGCCGGATCAGTCGTGGGACTAAACGATATCCCATGCGTTTTAAAAATTTATCCGTGGCCGGCCACCATTCCGGTGGTATCGGAGTGGATTTATTGTTCAGGACTGAGGTGTGTAATTCCAGACATGCACTATAGATAAATTCAATATCTCGGTCAGCTCGTAACCAGGATTCCATTGTTCCACAAGTCTCGAAGGCAACAGGTCTGGTTTTCCAAGCCTCCCCTACCGAAGGATACATTTCCGGTAACTTCAGGTAGCGGGTCATCAGGTTCCAATTATTGGGAGGTCCATAATCGCCCATGCAATCTGCCCGCCAACCGGTCCCGTTTTGGGTGGCATATTCTAATCCATCTTCCGCATCTTCACAAATAACCAGTGGTGTTTTTTTGAAATTATCCAAATACCAGTCAATAATCGTTTTTTTAATTTCAAATGGATAGGATTGCTTTTCTTTCACGAAACTAAGGTGCCATTCTCCCCAGTGCCCATATGAACCAATATCGATATGATCGATATCCGGATGGCCGTCATATCGTTTGGCAAATTCTCTTACCAATCTCCCCATATACTTATTATAGAGCGGATCAGCATGATCCGGCATCCAGCTTGTTTTGGTTTTTCCGGCATTCTGGGTACTTTCAGCAATATACTCGTATCCTTTCGCACCCTTCTGCTTATACCACTCTGGAACTCCTGCCCGGCCATTGGCCGGCATGATGCGGGTAGCCAGTCTTTGCCCATGTTCTTTGGCACGAGCAAGTACAGAATCCACCATTTTCCAGTTAAATTTTCCCTCCTGCGGTTCCAACTCTTCCCAATACCAGCGAAAATAGGCAATGCTACTTTCCGGATAGCCAGGCACATCTCCATTAAAGCTTTGATGCGTGGTAAAACCCATTCCCGGGTTCACTAATACTTCATCTATTTCTTGCGGTGCATATAGAACTACGTTAGGTTGGCCTTCTCCTTTAATAATATTTACAAATGGGTCAACCTGGGCCGCAAAAAAGAACACGAAAGGGAGAATAAGTATTGCAAAACTGTATTTCATACCGAATTTCATTCAAGTTTCCTTTCTATAGACCAGTTTTTATTTGATCTCAATTTTTTCTCCATGATCCAGGATATGATAGCGGGCCTGCAAAGGTTTGGATAGATACATTTTTACTTCATGATCGTAAGCAGTTGTCCAGTAACGGTTCTCAACTGTTACCCGAAAGGTATTACGATGCTGGGGGAATATATAATCCGGTTCAATTTCATTTATTAGGATCAGCGATTGTTTAATATGCATGTTATGTTCGGTAGGAGAAAAAAAGAGAACATCCACGTGCCCCAAGAACAGATGATCCTCCAATAACACCGTATCCCCCGGTTGGAGGAAATCCTTCCCTCCCATTTTAATCAAATATCCGCAATCCTGTAAATTGGCTTCATAAAAAATGGCAAACTTCGGATTACCGTGAATAGCACGGAGGGTTTTTACACTTACACCTTTCACCATAAATGAATCCCGTGGTATTGCTATTCTTATCCTGGAATCTGGTATACCCATTTCCCGGGCTGCTTCCAAACACGTCTTGGGCATCACAAAAATACATTGAGATTTTTCCAGTAAAATTCTTGATGTGGCCCGCGAAAAGTGATCACCATGTTCATGAGTGATGAAGGAAATATCCAGATCTTTAGCGATTTCAGCTGCCGATACCGGGGGATCATACAACCGGTCTTCTTCTGTCTCAAGAACCAGATCCGTACTCACCAAGGTGTCGCCGGACTTGATGAGCCATCCGTTGTGCCCGGTCCACCAGACTGCAAGACCATTATGGTGATTTCGAATTTCATTAGCAATTTTTCGGGTGGGTATTTGGCCCGGAATTTCTTCGTACAATTGGGACAAAGCACTCCCTAATAGCAGGAAGTACAAACCTGTAAAAACCATTTTATAGAGAGGATTCATATCTAATTATGCTCTTCATCAATTCCAATTCAGATCAATTTATGATGACACTCCCGGCACAAATTAATTCAGGACCACTATATCGTAAATCTCCAGTACCGGAAGCACAAATTCCACGGTCTTACCTCTCACCGAAATTTCCTTTATTTTTTCTGGCATTTTATCCGGAGAAAACAAAGTTAAGCTTTTTTTGCTTATTTTGATCGGATAACCTTCAAGATTTACTTTAACCCGGACATTTTCTAAGGGTTGGTCATAATTTACAAAGTGCAGAACATATCGATCCGACCCATTCTTATGAACAATATTGGCAGCAACATATTTTGTACCCGAAATCGAGATTAGAGGATCTCCTTCCAAATTCATCAACTTATTCCTCAATTCTTCCCTTGCGGCATCTTCATTCAACCTGGCAAAAATATCCGCCGGAGAGGTATCATCTGCTAATTTCTGCAATTCCGCCATACTGCCAATGGTATAAATTTTACCGCCCTTTTCTTTATAGGTTTTAATGGCGTCCAATTGCTGCGCTTCAATCCAGGGAATGTTGGGAATGATAATTGCGTCATAACCCGCTAACATTTCCGGCGTAAGCTGGTCGAGCAGCACCACATCATACATGATGTTCATCTCGGCCAATGCATTGTATAGACTCTCCCGTGTCAGGGAAACTTCAAAACTTGGTATATGTGGTGGGGCCACAATGCCAATCTTGTTTACGCAGGAAACATCTGTGTACAGATCCCGGTGCTCGTCCAGAAATGAATAATACCGGCAAATCCCATCCCAGATTTCCATCGCTATGGGATTATCTTTGTTGACCCACCCGCTTAACAATTTTTCGCCAGCTTCAGCAATGGCAAAATGGGATTGAAAAGAGGATGCTTCGGCAATAGGTTTCATCCATCCGTATTTCATGCCGTTCCTCACGTCATACGCG
>CAYVKM010000002.1:0-100616 GCA_964452045.1 uncultured Calditrichaceae bacterium | reverse complement strand
AAAATTTAAATATGAAAACATTTACTTTTATTTTTTCATTTATCATGTTATTTTAATATTAACATAGAGTTGAGAGATATTTAAAATTCTGAATGAGAGTGATAACTCTCTTTTTTAATAATGGTCAGAGGAACTAGTTTATTTTTATTGCTTTTAAGTAGAAATTGAATTGATACTGGATAAGGTCATCGAATGAATTCACTATCGGAACGTATTATTCCGGTTTTGGCGGCGATTATTCTTAACCATGAGGGAAATGTCCTCCTGGCACAGCGGAAGCCCGAAAAGGTCAACGGACTTAAATGGGAATTTCCGGGGGGCAAGTTAAGAATTAAAGAATCACCTGAATATTGCCTCTCCCGTGAAATTGAAGAGGAGATGGGGATTAAAATTGCCGTCCGGCAACTCTTCGCTGCTGTTAATTATTCTTATCCCACAGAAAATATAATTTTGTTAGCCTATTTTGCCGAATTGGTCTCCGGTAGCTTTTCCCTTACCGATCACAAGGAAGTCCGCTGGGTACCCCTAAATAAATTAATGCTTTACGATCTCTCTCCTGCTGATATTCCCATTGTTCAGCGGTTGATAGAAAACTTCCGTGATACTTAATCAACCCAATCATTCTTAATCATGTCCGATCTCCAAATTGAACTATACCCGGATGTGAAGTCTGCTGTTAAGATTTCCTATTTACAATTCAGTAAATTGAAATGCCAGGCAAAATTAGAAACGCTCTGGCAGGATATTGAAATCCTGAGTGCGAAATACCGGGAAATTTACCATTCACCCTCCGATGCGCTTAACGAATTGCGTCCGGCCCGTAATTTATATCGTGCGGTAGGAATAGAACCGACCCGCATCCGGCCATCCTCGGAAGCCCTGTTGCGCCGGGTGATAAAGTCGGTTCCGCTTTATCAGATTAATTCAATTGTGGATGCATCCAATTATTGTTCCCTGGCATTTCTACTGCCCATCGGACTTTATGATCTGGATAAAGTAAAAGGGCAGGTTCAGTTGCGCCTGGGAGGTGATGGTGAGGAATATGCAGGTATCCGGAAGGATATAATTCATGTGGCTAACCGGTTAACCGTGGCTGATGATATCGGTCCTTTCGGAAATCCCAGTGCAGATAGTCATCGCACCTCCATCGATCTCAACTCATACAATATCCTCCTGATTATTTTTGCTCCCCACAATTATCCCACCGATATATTACAGAAACACTCGAAGTTTGCTGAAGAAGTAATGCTGAAGTATCATGCTTCTGGTGAACTGGTAAAATCAGGTTTATTGGGTTAAACAGATATTTCCGGTATTCTGGTTTTTAAAATATTCTAAAATATTTACCCAAAATAATCTGAAAAAGGCTGTATTTGGGTATTGATTTCAGACTAAATTTTTTGCCGGTGGCAATGGCATATGCCGCCCGAAGGCCGCTTTCCACCGCCGGCCCGATTCCCTCACCCATATCAATTGTCGCCAGACCCGCTGCATCGCCAATAATATATAAATTTTCCATGGGCATGGTGTCCTGCTTATGCCGCAGGTAGTACTGATAACCCCTTGGCGCGATTTCAACATCATCTATTAGTGAGCAATTTTTTAATTTATTAACTAAAAGAGCCAAGTGTTCTTTAATGGTCTCCTGCCGAGACTGAAGGTGAAGGAATTTCCCCCCAATGCCGATATTGAGAAAATCAGTTTTAGGCACATACCAGGAATATCCTGGCAGGTTGTTTTCATAAAACCAGAGGTAACAATTTTTATCTTTCACCGGATATGGAAATTCGGCTTCCATGGCCACAATCAGCTTTTCTTTTAAGCGGGAAAATTTATCTTTATAGAAGGTTTGGTAAACCGGGCAATTCGTACCTCCAGCTCCCACCATAAAGCGACAACGGTATTTTTGGTCGATAATGTAATAGCCGTTCTTCTGCTCAATATTTTTGACTTCATGCTGAATTACCGGGACGCCTGAACGGTAAAGCAACCAGTCGTCAAATTCAATCCGCCTTATCGCATATTGGGTGGTTTTTATGGAGAAACGGCGTCCATGGACCTGTATGTGGAGTTTAGGGAAAATGGTGAGATTATGGGGATAGGTTGAGATATCTATTTTCAGGTTTTTGATTACACTGGGGGTAATCCAGCCGGCGCACAATTTACTCCGGGGAAATTTACTCTTGTCCAGGATAAGTGCTGTCTTACCCAATTCCCTTAATTTCCTGGCGCAGGTGGAGCCTGCTGGTCCCCCACCGATGATAATGATCTCTTGCTCAATCATTGTTAACTTATGCGGCAATTTGGTTGTGTTCTTCCCGGTCTGGTCATAACAAACTGCCAGAGTTGGGTACCCCGGGCACGGAAACCACCGGCAGAGCTGAGCAGGTAAAACAGCCACATCCGGTAAAACCGTTCATTATATTTATCCTTTAGATTCGGCCAGGCATTAATGAAATTCCGATACCAGGCCATCAGGGTTAAATCGTAATCCGGCCCGATGTTGTGGAGATCCTCGATAATAAAGTAGTGTTCCATGGCTTTGCATAACTGGGCAATTGAGGGAAGCACCCCATTCGGAAAAATATATTTGGTGGTCCAGGGATTGCTGGTTGTTTTACTGATGTTGCTGCCAATGGTATGGATAAAAGCAATACCGTCTTTTGCCAGACAACGATCGACAACCTGCATATAGGTGCGGTAATTTTTATAGCCCACATGTTCCATTACCCCGATGGATACCACCCGGTCGTAGGTCCCACTTGCCGACCGATAGTCATCAAGGATAAATTTAACAGGTAGTCCTTGGTATCTCTTTTTAGCCAGATCCACTTGCGCTTTGGAGACATTGATTCCGGTAACCGAAACTCCATATTTTTCGGCGGCGAATCTGGCAAAGGAACCAAAACCACAACCGAGTTCCAGGACTTTCATCCCCGGCTCCAGTTCTATTTTACGGCAAACCAGATCTAACTTTGCCTCCTGTGCTTCATCCAAATTATTGGCATTTTTCCAATAGGCGCAGGTATAATTCAATCTTTTATCCAGCATTGCCTGATACAAATCATTTCCGATGTCGTAATGTTGTTGAGCTACTTGGTAGGCCCGGTTCAACTTTTGGAGGTTAAAAAGCTTGGAACGCAGAATATGCCAGGTGTATTTCCAGTTTCCTTTTACTTTCTCTTCCAGTCCGGCCAGAAGCATTTTGGTAATCAGAACATCAATCGCATCACAATCCCACCAGCCATCCATGTAGGATTCACCCAGTCCCAGTACCTGCTCGCTTAAAATCCGGCTGTAAAATTCCGGATTGTGCACTTTGATATCGTATGGGTTGGTTCCGTTTACGGTTATTCCTGCTTTGGAGAGCAATTCTTTGGCAATCTTCTCTGCATTTTTTGAACTCATGGTCTACCTACCCAAATTTAAGATCAAATAATTGAGGATGATTCATCTAACTAATCTGGTGTGATCAGTTCAATTTCATATAATTTACACCAGTTTTTTCCGGTCACAAATATCCGGTCGTTTTGACTATCATAAGCAATACCATTCAATACATCAACCGGCTGGCTGCAGGTTCCGGCGGGAAGGATACCAGTGAGGTTTAACCATCCGGTTACTTTGCCGTCCCCAGGATTAATCCGGACGATTCGGTCGGTTAGCCAGACATTTGCCCAGATTTCACCATTTATGTATTCCAGTTCGTTTAAATTTGTGACGAGTTTATTCTGATCCCGGACGGTTATCTCTCCGGTAAATGTCATAGTTTTGGGATCGATAAAGTGAATGGTGGAGGTACCGTCACTCATGATCAGCCTCTGACCATCATGGGTTAATCCCCATCCCTCGCTGGAATAAGTGAATTTTCCCAGTGAATCGAAGGTCTCCACATTGTAGATGAATCCAATTTTTGAGCGCCAGGTAAGCTGAAAAAGACTGTCTCCGAAAATGGTGATTCCTTCACCAAAATATTTACTTTTTAAATTTCTTTGCTGAAGAATTGTCCCGGTAGTGAGTTCCAGCTTTTGGATTGAGGATTTTCCATATAATCCGGTACCTTGGTAAATAAAATTGTTATAAAAAACCAACCCCTGGGTAAATGCCTCCTGGGAGTGAGGATAGGTATTGACAACCGAATAACCGTTATCTGTCGGCTGTTCTTTTATGGATGGGGTGGTGGCGTCTTTGCATGAAATTAAGACGAGAAAAAGGCAGATAAGAGGAAGTATCCATGGATACAATCTATTTTTTACAATTTTAACATGAATAGTCAGCATGAAGAGCTAATCTCTAGTATCGAAACTAACACTTACTTAATTATTGTCTGTACTCAATGTCGTTCGAAAAACTTTTCCTGATTCAGTCCCGGCCACTAAAAAATCCTGTGAATCGAATGTAATCGAGGTGACTATAAGATCGGTTAAACCTTCATTAAACGTCTGCCAGGAATCTCCGCCATTAAATGACCGATAAATTCCGTAGCCATAAGTTGCGATATAAATATCCTGGGAAGAATTAAGTTCAATGTCAGTGATATAATCCGCCAGAATGCCATTTTCCATCTTCTCCCAGGTAACTCCGTTATCTAAAGAACGTAATGCACCAGAACTGAGCGTTCCGATAAAAATTGTGCCTTCCAAATCGACTGCCAGCGCGAGTACCGAAAGCGCAGTCAAACTGGTGTTTTGCCAATTTGAACCTTGATCATCGGAAAAGAGAACCCCATGCCCGAAAGTGCCGCCGTAAATTCTTCCGAAGGAATTAATGCCAAAAGACAAAAAGGGCTGTTGAAGTCCCGGCACCTTTATTAGACCCCAGCTATTACCATTGTCTTCGGATTTCAGTATACCTGCAGAGCTTCCAGCGAGCATCCCCCCGTTTTCCATAGTGATAAAGGACCAGACAGTGGTATTCAGTGTGTCGGTGCGAGCCCATTGGTCATTAAGAATCGGAGAACGGAAAATCCCCTGGTTTGAAGTACCGGCAAGGATGAAGCCGGTTGAATCGAAAGCAAGACAAATTATCTGCTTGTCCAGCAATCCATTATTAAATGATTGCCAGGAATCTCCTGTATCATCAGATTTAAATGCACCCGAAGTATCACTTCCGACAAATAAATTGTCATCAAAATCCGAAATTATTTTGGTAATTGAACCTTTACCGGGATTTGTCTTCTCTGCCCAGGTTTGTTTTACCGGTGGTTCATTATTTCCATTATTTTCTGTAGGTGAATTGCGTTCTGAACATGAGATGAATGTGGAGAGTAATAAAAAGCTGATTAAAACTAAATAAAATCTAATTGATCCGGCATACATAATTAAATCTACTGCTAAATTTGATATCTAAATGTACGGCGTCAGATCGGTCTATGCAATATCAAGAATATTGTTTGAGAGGGATCACCGGCTTAAAATTGTGCACTGATGCCAATTGAGGGTAAGATTCCAATTTCACTACTGGTATTGATCTCGTTTGCCCAAAAGTCATAAACCGGACGTTGGGGGATCTTGTAATTGTAAATATTTTGGATATCAAGGTATAATATCAGTGTACAGCTATTGAAATTGAAATATCGGTCTGCCCGAATATCCAGGTGATGACCGGCCGCTAATCTGGAAGTGAGATACTCCGCAGGCAGATTCTGTATGGTTCCTGGATTTACCGGGTTTTGCGAGGGAATATAGACCGGTGTATAAGGAACTCCGGTGAAATACCGGAATTTTGCACTTATTTCCCAGCTTGAATTAAAGATATAGCCCCCGGATAAGTTAAAAATAAATCGCTGATCATATTGAGTCGGATAGGTTTTTCCATTAAATGCAGTTACTTCACTCTTTCCCAGAAAGAAACTGGCCTGACCGTAACAGGGAATCTCTGAAAATTTCTTTTGAAAGAGAAGTTCCAGACCATAAGCTTTCCCTTTTGCATTAGAGGTTAAATCGAAATAACCAAAGGATTGAAAATCGTCTTCGTTTCCCCCGTATCCGATACCGGTGTTGGTGATCACAATGTAATCCGATACCCCGGGTACTATGCCAGTTGGTAAATCAAGATATCTTTTGTAATATGTTTCTAAGGATATCCGAAAATCATCTTGAAGCAGGTAATCGAAGCCCAGCACAGCCATCTGGTTTTGAAGAGCTTTCAGGCCCTTATTAATTGGATTAACCACCCAGACATATGATGGGGATTGATAATAAATTCCACCGCTTAAACGAATACTGAAAGGGTCGGTCAACCGGTATTTGAGGGCAATCCGGGGCGCCAGGTAAAAGGCATTATCGATGAAAGAATAATAATCTCCTCGTAATCCAAGGTTCATGGTAATTCTTGAGTTTGCCAGCCACTCAAATTCTATAAAACTGGCATATTTCTGCGCTTCTGAATTTGTTCGGGTATTGGGAGGGATACCCAAAGTGGTTAAAGGAACGCGGTTACCGCTTCGGTCATAAATTGTATCGGCAAATACCGTTGTGTTCTGATTACGGATTTGCTTGGCGCTGACACCACTCAAAATGCCTAATGATTTTGATAATGCCCAATAATGCTGAATTTTCAGCCCGAATTCATTCTCGTCAGCCTTGCTGTTGAAATATTCCTGTTCAAATTGATCCAGTTGACTGAACTTATATTGAAACAGGTTTGAATTCAGGGTTACATCCAGATATCCCTTTTCAAGTAGCCGACGATAGTTTATTCCGGCAATGATTTGGTTCTGGGTGTTATCTAGAAGTGATGAATTGCGAACCCGCTTTTCAAGGCTACTTTGATCCCGGTTTACCCGATCGATGGCAGATAATCCCAGGAAAAAAAGTTTATCTCTGGGAGATAGGTCGTAATGAGCCAGAAAATTAAAATCGGTATAAACCGGGACAAATGGCAAACCCGCTGCTTTAAAGATGAGATCAAGATAACTTTGACGGGCAGAAAAGATAAAATTTCCCCTGTCGGTTACTGGTCCCTCAAAATTAAGACCATACTGTGTGGCTGAAACCAGCAGTTTACTTCCCAAACGATCATTTCTTCCCTCGGCCATTTTCAGCTCTAAAACAGAGGACATTTTATCTCCATATCGGGCTTTAAAGCCACCGGTAGAAAAAGTGACATTATCGACAAAATCGAGATTCACGAAGCTCAGGCTTCCGCTGCTGTTCACCTGGGTGCCGAAATGATTGATATTCGGTACTTCAATGTTATTGATTATATATAGGTTTTCTGAGGGGCCACCGCCGCGGACCAGAAGATCATTTCTTCCTCCCGAGGCATTAATTGCTACGCCGGGAAGAGTAGATACTGTGCGAACCACATCTTCGAATCCCCCGGGGAACCGTCTTATCTCTTCCCTGGATAATCCAATGGTGCTGGTCTGAGTCATTTTCTCTTCCACAAAATAACCTGCGGTGACTGTTACTTCTTCTCCCTGAATCGTCCCTTCCCGCATTTCAACATTTAAAATCGCCGGTTTGGAACTAGTGACCACGACATCAGTTTTCAAAACGGTTGTATATCCGATATAACTGAATTCAAGGCGGTATTTTCCGGAGGGAAGATTTTCGATACGGTAGATACCATTTTCATTTGTAGAGGTACCATTTTCAGAATTTAAAACAACAATATTAACACCGATCAACGGCTCCTTGGTTCTTTCGTCGGCTACTTTCCCGGAAATACTGATCGATGCCCGGGCAAAGGAACATATCGAAAGAGAGATCAGAACAGTAATAATGTTTAAAAAGGATTTCATAAATATTTAAACCAAATAAATGAGCGTTATGAGCGATATAAATTAATCCATTTGTTAGCGAATGTCAAGTTAAAATATATTGATTAATTTTTGAAAAGATACTTTATCATCATTATTTTACCAGAGTGTTTATTATACGCTACATTTCTGAGATAAATTACTTTCGACCTGCTTTAATTAGTCAAAATTTATTAGTATTTTTTTGTCCTAAATAAAAAAAGTGATAATCATTATTCTTATATTGATCTTTTAATTTTATATTATTCTTTGTTTTCAGATAAAAATAATAGTTTAGTATCAGTTTAGACATTTTTGTATTACATGGGATTTATTAAATAGATATGAATTCTGATCATCTTTTTGAAACATTTTACTCAGTTGTTAAACAATCCTTCTTTGAAAAAAGTTACCAGTTTTCAGAAAAATCTTTGCTGGATGAGCTTGAGAAGGATGATTTTTTTGATGAAACAGCCATCAGTCATACCAAAGTTATGCTTTCTTCCTGGACTGAGTTTTTAACTGAGCTCTTTAAGAAGGGGAATATTGGCAATTTAACCGGCCACCTGCTGAATCATACCCATTTCCTGAAATTTGTTCCTGTTGAAAATCGTAATTTCCATCTGCATAAATTTACCGAGATTTTTTTGTCGCTATTCGAATTCATTGTTCAAAATGGGATTATTTATCATGAAAGTGCTGAATTTGAAGAAGATATCAAGGAGGTAGAACTGGGTTTAAGTCAATTTCAACATGAAATAAATCTAGTACAGTTAACCCTCTATTTTCTCAGCCGAAATACAAATGAAATAAATGAGGTAACTGAAAGGTATATGACCCGGGTATTGGAGAGCCTGGTTCTAAATAAGACGAAAAGTTTTCATCAGTCATTAAACGAATTAAAAGCTATCCAAGAAACAATTACAACAGCTTTACAAATGGATCGTGAAGAGGAGACCAACCCTCTTATTCTGAAACTGAAAAAAGAATTTAATATCATCAATCAGTTTTATACTTTTTTAAAGGAATTTGTAGAATTGAGAGATTCTGCTGGTTTGAGTCAATACCAATTTGAAGTGCGAACCACCTTTGATTACCCTTTTCTCGATACTTTGAAAAATATAAGTAAGTGGTATACAAAGAGGGCGCATTCACACCTCGACGCAGCGAAAAACTCACTTGAGCTTATTTCGGCGAAGAAACCTTTTCGGAAGGAAGACATCCTGCTCTCACAAACACTACAGTTAATATATGATTTGACCCTGGAGTATGAGAAAACCGAATCCGAGGAATTCTCAAGGATATTTGAAATAATTCTGCAAATAATTTTGAATCCCGAGATAAATATCATCCTAAAAAAAATAGCTCTGCATTTTTTTGATGAGGTAATTAAATATCCCAATCTCATAGGGCAAAATCTGGTGCCTCATTTAAACACTATTCTGAAACTGTGTACCGATGATGAGATTTCTGCACTGTACCGAAAAAAATTATTTAAATATGTCATGATCATTATCAAAGATCTTGGGCAGAGGAGGGTTTTCACCATCAATCAGATAAAAAAATACATTAAAATTATTCATTTGATCGACAAAAAACTTCAGAAACAAGCCATCATAAAATTGGGGGAGTTCAAAAAAATAAGATTTACACTTCCAGATGTGTACCTGCTTACCGAGTTGGAAAGAGGTTTCGCTGCACAACTATTGTATGCCCTGGAAGACTTTGTGGGTTGGGATGAGGGGAAAGAGATGATCAGTCAATTACGAGAGTCGTCCATCAAAACACAGCCCCGGGTTAGTATAATGGATAAATTAATGATGGTTGCTACGGAAGTATCAGATTACAGGGATTTAAGTGAAGATGTTCCGGCTTCCGGTTTCATTAAATCGGAAATTATCAAAAATTTAATTGAGAAAGTCATTGTCGAGCCATTCGCCCAGTTTGATGGAATTATTAAACATTTTTATGCCACGGTTTTGATGCAACTTTTGAATCTGGCCTTTGATAATGAAATGATTTCTTCAAAGGATAGAAAAGAGCTGGGCAAACTTTTACGAAATAAGTATAAGACACTGGATCAAAATCTTCCCCTGCCGTTGGGAAAGTATGAAGAACAGGATTTGTTCAACGAAACCTATGAAAAAGAATTCACCTCATTTATAAATCTCTGGCAGGTCTATCTGCCGGTTTATCATCTTTACACAATGGAAAAAGCAAAACAAATTTGAAAAATTTTATTCGAACTTAAGAACGGATATTCAATCTAAAATGAGAAACAATTAAAAGGAGGTAAACTAAGGTGAACTATTCCATAAGTCCCGAAGGTGAAAAATTTAAATTACCGGAAGAAAAGGATTACGAGAAGGAATTTCTTCGGATTAAAAAGTTATCGGATCAAAAACGAAAAGAAGGGTATGAAATTGTCGTGGTAATGGGACTTGGTTTTGTTGGGGCGGTGATGGCAGCGATTGTCGCGGATACGGTGGATAAAAAGACCGGCAAATCGGCCAAGTTTGTTATTGGTGTCCAGAGACCAAGCGTGCGCAGTTTCTGGAAGATACCACTACTGAATAAAGGTATTGCTCCGGTAAAAGCCGAAGATCCGGAAGTAGACCCGATGATAAACAGATGTGTTTTGCAGAAGAAAACCCTGATCGCCACTTTCACCGATAAGGTGCTCTCTTTAGCCGATGTGGTGGTGGTTGACGTACAATGTGACTATCTCAAAAATGAATTGGGTAATGTTCGGAACGGCGAAGTGGAAATGCAGGCACTGGAAAGCGCATTTGGGGTGATTGCGGAATATATCCAACCAAATGCCCTGGTGCTTATTGAGACTACGGTGGCGCCTGGAACCACAGAGCAGGTTGCTTATCCCATCATGCGAAAAATATTTCAACGAAGAGGGATTAAAACAGATCCGCTTTTAGCCCACAGTTACGAACGTGTAATGCCGGGTAGAAATTATGTTGCCAGTATCCGGGATTTCTGGCGGGTGTGTAGTGGAATAAATAAGGAAGCCAGGGATAGGGTAGAAAAATTTCTGAATGAAGTCTTAAACACAGAAAAGTTTCCGCTGACCGTTCTGAATCGACCCATAGAGAGTGAAACTGCAAAAATAGTTGAAAACAGTTACCGGGCGACTATCCTGGCTTTCTTGGATGAATGGAGTCTTTTTGCCGAAAGAAATGGCGTTGATATTATTAAAGTGATTCAGGCAATAAAGGTAAGACCGACCCACTCCAATATGATTTTCCCCGGTCCGGGTATTGGCGGATACTGTCTGCCAAAAGATGGTGGATTAGGAATGTGGGCGTACAAACATATTTTGGGCTTCGATGATAACATTTTCAAAATTACTCCGATGGCCATCGATATTAATGATACCCGTGGTACTCACGCCGCCCAGTTGGTCCGGGATGCATTGCGATTGATGCACAAACCAATAGCTGCAGCGGAAGTACTGATCCTTGGAGCCTCTTACCGGGAAGATGTGGGAGATACCCGGTACAGCGGTTCCGAAATTGTGGTGCGGAAATTGACGGAAATGGGAGCGGAAATCCGGGTCCACGATCCCTATGTTGATCATTGGTGGGAACTGGAAAATCAGGATGCTTACCCAGGGCATGGTCATAGTAAAAAAGCGTTCTTCAGAAACCAAGAAAAACTTAAGGAGGTGCGTGTTCAGAAGAATTTGAACAAAAGTCTCGCAAATGCCGATGCAGTGGTTTTTGCCGTGAGACATGAGCCTTATATGGAATTAGACCCGAAGAAAGTAGTCAAGGCGATTGGTAAACCAGCAGCTATCATAGATGCCTTCGGGATTCTTAGTGATGAAAAAATCAAGGAATATTTGGATCTTAGCTGTGCCGTGAAAGCCATGGGACGAGGACATATTCCCAGATTGAGGGATAAAAAGTAAAGAGAAAATGATATGAATGGAAAGGCTCCGTTAATGGAGCCTTTTTATTTTAATTACGATTTTTATTTGGTTATTGATCTTCGTGGGCAGCTGCGACAATTTTCTTAGCCATATTCCGGAAAACGAAGAAATGGGCTGGCATAATAGTGTACCAGTAAAAAAAACCAAACCAATTTTTAGGTAAAAAAGTTGCCAGTTGCTGAAAAATACTCTCCCCATTGGCAGCTTTTTCTATTCGAAATTCTAACCAGGCGATACCAGGGAGTTTCATTTCCGCGCGTAGTTTCAAAAAATGTCCTGCTTCAAATTTTTCCACCCGCCAGAAATCGATGGCGTCACCAACTCGTATATTGGTTGGATGACGTCGACCTCGCCTCATACCAACGCCGCCGATCAAACGGTCAAACAATCCTCGTAATTGCCAGGCCCAGTTTGCATAATACCAGCCATTATCTCCGCCAACTCTCTGAATAACATCAAAAATAGCTTTTTGAGATAAAGGACTATTGATGATTCTTTTGTCCTGTAACAATTTTACATTTTTGTAATTTGATGCCGGATCGTAACTATAGCCGGATGCCTCGGTCCACCTGGATTCCAGTTCACCCAGATTCTCCTCTTCGATGGCGCTTCTCACTGCTTGTGTGAAAGAAATAAGTTTGATTTTAATCCACTCTCTGATCCGGTGGTCGGTACAAATAGTATCATTTTTTAATCCGTCTACCAGAGGATAGGCTATGCTCATGGGTACTGTGGTTACCAGGTTCAGCCAGTAGGCAGATAACCTGGGGGTTAACACCGGTACCGAAATGATCCACAATTTTTTTTCCATGACCTCAGCCACCTGGCGCATCATCCTGGCATAACTCAAAATATCTCCTCCACCGATTTCCAAAACCTGATTAATAGTTCTGGGTTCTTCAAGGCAAAGAACCAGATATTCTATTACATTTTGGATGGATATTGGCTCGCACCTGGATTTTACCCACTTTGGGGTCACCATTACAGGGAGTTTCTTTACCAGATCTCTGATAATTTCGAACGAGGCACTCCCGGAACCAATAATGATTGAGGCACGAAATTCAGTAACCGGAACGCCCGATGATCCCAGAATTGTTCCTACTTCCTGTCGGCTTTTTAAATGTGAGGAGAGAGAATCTGTGTCCTTGGCTAATCCACCAAGATAAATAATTCGTTGAATGTTGGATGCTTTTGCTGCTTTGCAAAAGTTGGCAGCTGCGACGGCGTCTGTTTTTTCGAAATTTTTACTACCGCCCATGGAATGAACCAGATAATACGCGGTGTGGATGTTCTTTAATGCTTTCGGGAGGGTTTCCGGTTTTAACACATCGCCTTCTATAATTTCCACATTTTTCCAGTTTCGAGCCAGCAATTTTTCCGGATTTCGGACCATACACCGTACCTGATAACCTTTTTTAAGCAGGGCAGGTACCAGATGCCCGCCGACATATCCGGTGGCACCAACTATCAAAATCTTCTTTTTATTATTCTGGTTTGTCATATCGTCCAAAAATCGTCAATAATTGTTCTTCCCGAAAGTTGAATATGTTTTGGATATCTTTCTTCACAAAAAGATTATTAATGATAGCCGAAAATATTCCTCCCGGTATGGCATATTCCAAAGTGTCGGTCATTTTGGTTTTCTCACCAACTGCTTCAAATTTATGTTCATGAATCCATTTTCGATAGGGACCTTTAAGTTGAGAGTCGATGAAGCGGTATGGTGGCTCCCAGACAATAATTTCAGTTTTCCACTTAACCGGAAAGTAATAAATTTTCAATTGATAATCAATTAGTGTTCCTTTAGCCATGGTTATCGGAAGGGGAGTAAGTATTTCGAATTTTAAATGCGGTGGGGTAAGCCGATTCAAATTTTCAGCAGTGCTGAAGAATTGAAAAACAGTCTCCAACGGCTGATGTATAATGGTTTCTTGTTTAAGTATGTACGTTTTCACTTTATTCTGATAATATAATATGAATATGAGTATGGAATTGCAAAATGATTCATACAAAAATTAAAATGAATTGTTCCATTTAAAATTCGGATAGTATTGACAAAATTAAAAATGACACTATTTTCCATTAGATTAGACGAAGATAGTCATTAGAGAATTTTATTTTTAATGGATCGGTCTTTTAATGAATACGTTGAAGTTAGTGAGATAAATATTTTTTTTAATTGAAAAATATAGGACTGGTATTATATCTTTGTGAGGAATTTTGTGCTTTTTTACACATAATTCACTGAAAAAATATCGATCGATCAGAAATTTAAAGATTAAGAAAATCAGGTGAACAATGGAAGCTGCCCAGAAACAACATTTATCACAGATTGATTTAAAACCGTTGATGAAAATTCTGAAGAAAAATGCTTCGAAAAGAGGTACACTCATCCCAATTCTTCAGGAGACCCAAAAGATTTATGGATACTTGCCACGGGAAGCGATGATATTGATTGCTGAAGAGACGAACACCGATATTAGTCAGGTCTATGGTGTGGCGACTTTCTATGCCCAATTTCGCTTCACCCCGGTCGGAAAACACTTGATCCGGGTATGTCATGGAACGGCATGTCATGTGAGTGGTGCGGAGAGAATCACCGAAGTCTGCGAAGAAGAACTTCAAATTAAAGATGGCGAAACTTCTGGAGATCTTCAGTTTACCCTGGAATCTGTGGCATGTTTAGGGTGTTGCAGTCTGGCGCCAGTGTTAACAGTTGGTGAAAGCACTCATGGTCGGTTAACAGACCGGGAAGTCAGAAAAATTTTAGCTAAATACAAAAAGTAGATGGAGTATCAGAAGATGCCAACCTCCCAAAATAAAAAAACTAAAATTATTGTCGGAATGGCCAGTTGTGGTATCGCAGCCGGTGCAGCGGATGTCTACGCCGCACTGGAGAAGAAAATTACCGAAGAGAAGTTACCTATTCAGCTGGAAAAAACCGGATGCATTGGTGCATGTTACCGGGAACCTCTGATGGAAATTCAGATGGATGGTTTCCCCACCGTCATTTATGGGGATGTAACATTAAAAAAGATACCCATTATTTTTGCTGAACATATTGTAAAACATGAAATCCTAAAAGACTGGGTGGTAACTGGCGATGAAATCCAGACCCCGGAAAAAGAGCTTTTTGAAAATCAGGTGCGGATTGTTTTGCGTAATGCAGGTATCATCAATCCGGAAAAAATTAAAGATTATTTAACTCAGAATGGCTATCAGGCGCTGAAGAAAGCTTTAACCGAAATGACCCCGGATGAGGTGATTGATCGGATAAAAGAATCCGGAATACGGGGGAGGGGAGGAGCAGGATTTCCGACCGGATTAAAATGGAAATTTGCCCGGCAATCTCCAGGCAAAGAAAAATATATCATTTGTAATGGCGACGAAGGCGATCCGGGTGCTTTTATGGATCGCAGCATTATGGAAGGTGATCCCCACAGCGTTCTGGAGGGTATGTTAATTGCCGGTTACGCCATTGGTGCTACTGAGGGTGTTATTTACGTCCGGGCCGAATATCCGCTTGCAGTCCGAAGGCTGGAGCTTGCTATCAAACAAGCCAGAGAAAAGGGCTTTTTAGGGAAACACATGTTTGGCAGCAAATTCTCTTTTGATATATCTTTAAAGCTTGGGGCAGGAGCTTTTGTTTGCGGTGAAGAGACTGCCCTGATCGCCAGTGTGGAAGGTAAACGTGGGATGCCCAGATTAAGGCCCCCTTTCCCGGCAGTGCAGGGGCTCTGGAAAAAACCAACCAATATCAATAATGTGGAAACCTATGCCAATATCTCCTGGATTATCCTTAATGGTGCCCAGGCCTTTAATAGTCTGGGAACAGAGAAGAGCAAGGGGACAAAGGTATTTGCGCTGGCTGGTAAAATAAAAAGAGGCGGAATGGTGGAAGTCCCGATGGGGATGTCCTTACGCGAGGTTATCTTTAATGTTGGTGGTGGTATTAAGGATAATAAAAATTTTAAGGCCGTCCAGTTAGGCGGGCCTTCCGGGGGATGTGTCCCGGCTGAATTATTGGATACCCCGGTAGATTATGATTCACTGACCAAAACCGGAGCAATTATGGGTTCCGGTGGTATGGTGGTGATGGATGAAAGAACCTGCATGGTAGACGTAGCAAAGTTCTTTCTCAAATTTACCCAGGAAGAATCCTGCGGTAAATGTACCTTTTGCCGAATCGGTACCAAAAGAATGCTGGAAATCCTGGAAAGAATAACCGAAGGCAGAGGCGTACCGGAAGATATACCAAGGTTAGAGAGTTTAGCTGAGAATATTAAACTGGGTTCCCTTTGCGGACTGGGTCAAACGGCACCTAATCCGGTATTAACGACTTTGAAATATTTCCGAAACGAATATGAGGCACATATTTTTAATAAAGAATGTCCTGCCAAGAGCTGCCGGGAGTTGATTAGCTATCGCGTGGTCGCAGAGAATTGTACCGGGTGTACTCTCTGCTTGCGGGTCTGTCCGGTTAATGCGATAACTGGTGAGAAGAAAGAAATCCATTTTATAAATTCGGAAATATGTACCCGCTGTGGAGCCTGTTTTGATGCCTGCCGGTTTGATGCCATCGAAATTCTAACCGGTATTGAGCAGGAGATGACGGAAGCAGCCGGTTAGTTGGAAATGATCGAAGTGTAGAATTTGGTTTAATGGAAATGTTAAGCGTGGAGTAACAGAATGAGCAAAGTTCAAATATTTATAGACGGTAAACAGGTTATAGCAGATTCGGATCAAACCATTTTGCAGGCCTGTCGGGATCAGGGTATACAAATACCAACCCTCTGCCATGATGATCAACTGGAACCATATACCTCATGTTTTTTATGTGTGGTTGAAGTTGAAGGTGCAAAATCATTTGTTCCTTCCTGCGGAACGAAAATTACCCAGGGTATGAAGATCACCACAGAAAGCGAACCAATCCGGGAAGCCCGGAAAATGGCACTTGAGCTCATTCTTAGTAATCACTATGCGGATTGCCTGGGTCCCTGCAAACTTGCCTGTCCGGCAGGAGTCGATGTGCAGGGGTATCTCGCTCTGGCTGCCATGGGCAAATATCGTGAAGCCATCGAATTGATTAAACGAAACAATCCCTTACCCACCGTATGTGGCCGGGTCTGTACCCGACCATGTGAAATGAATTGCCGGCGGAATTTTGTAGATGAACCCGCGGCAATCGATCATGTGAAGCGGTTTATTGCAGATATCGATCTGGAGAGTCCGGACCGGTATTTTCCGGAGGTAAAGCCGGAATCGGGGCATAAGGCGGCAATCATTGGAGCCGGACCGGCAGGATTATCCTGTGCCTACTATCTCCGTCAGGAAGGTCATGCGGTTGATATTTATGATGCCAAACCCAAACCAGGTGGAATGCTTCGCTGGGGCATACCCCAATACCGGCTTCCTGAGGAGATAATTGATAAGGAAGTTGAGGGTGTTACAAAGCTTGGCGCGAAAATTTATTTGAATAAAGCCCTGGGAAGAGATTTTTCCATTGATAACTTATTTGAACAGGGCTATGAAAGTATTTTTCTCGGACTGGGCGCTCAGGCCAGCACCAGTATGCGGGTGGAAAATGAGAATGCAGAGGGTGTCCTCTCCGGAATTGATTTCCTGGAAGATATCAAATTAAATAAAATTAATTCAATTAGCGGGAAAATAGCGGTCATTGGCGGTGGCAACACGGCGATGGATGCGGCTCGATCCGCCCTAAGACTGGGAGCGGATGAGGTAAACATCGTCTACCGTCGAACCATAAAAGAAATGCCGGCCAATCAGATGGAAATCGAAGAAGCCGAAGAAGAAGGTGTGAATTTTATTTTTCTTACTGCACCGGTAAAGGTTGTTCTGGACGAAAATGATCGGGCCGAAGGTATTGAATGCCTGAAGATGGAGTTAGGTCCTCCCGACAGCAGTGGTCGAAGAAGGCCGGTACCGGTTGAGGGCTCCAATTTTGTGATGGATGTCGATTGGGTTATTGCGGCAATCGGACAAAAGCCTGATCTGGAATTTGCAGGAAAAGACGAAAAACTGGTTAATGTTAAACTTTCCAAATGGGGAACCCTTGAGATCCGGCCAGATATTATGGATACTAACATACCGGGTGTTTTTGCCGGTGGAGATGTGGTGTTGGGAGCTGCTACAGCTATTGAAGCTATCGCAGATGGTCGTAAAGCTGCACAGGCGATTCATAAATATTTAACCGGCGAAAAACTGGATATTGTCAAAAAACCCTTCATGAGTCGCAAAGATAATTTTAAGAAGATTACGGAAAGTGACTTTACCGATATCTCAAAAACAGTCCGGGCCAAGATGGCGGTGCGCGATCCGAAAGAACGCCGGAAAGACTGGAAAGAAATCGAGCTAGGTTTTACCCCGGATCAGGTCTATAACGAAGCTATTCGCTGTCTGGAGTGTGGTTGCCAGGCCTTTTATGAATGTGATCTGCAGGTACATTCCACCGAATATGAGGCGGTGCAACAAAATTACCTTGGCGATTTTCATGATATCAGGGCCGATAAAAGCCACCCATTTATCCAGATTGAACTGGATAAATGTATATTGTGCGGACGCTGTGTCCGGATTTGTGACGAAGTGATGGGATTAGGCATTTATGGTTTCGTCAAGCGCGGGTTTGATGCCAAGGTAAAACCGCAGATGGAATTGCCTCTGGCCGAGTCCAGTTGTATCTCCTGCGGTCAGTGCGTCGAAACTTGCCCCACTGGTGCGATTGTGGATAAAGTGGATGCGACCAAACCGGGTCCCTGGATCCTGAAGAAACATCCAACTATATGTCAGTACTGCAGTGTGGGATGTTCAATGCAGGCCGACATTTTAGAGGACCGGGTTCTGAAAATTTCTGCCGATAAAAATGCCAGTGTCAACGAATTTGGTAATCTGTGTGAGCGGGGAAGATATGGATTCCGGTATGTAAACGATCCGAACCGGCTTAAACAACCGTATATAAGGAAGAATGGAGAACTCGAACCTGCCTCCTGGAATGGAGCATTCGAATTCGCCTCGAAAAAAATTCGGGATTTAATAAAGACAGGCGGGGAGTGGGCGGTATTTGGTTCCCCCCATTCCACAAATGAAGAGAATTATCTGCTACAAAAATTTTCCCGCACCGTCCTTGAAACTAACAATGTTGGTTCCCTCTCCAATTTGAATGAATATCCTGAACAGCTGTTAAGGGCATCCATGTCCAATACCACTTTTAAAAAGATCGATCAAAGCGATTTTATCATGGTCTGCAATTTCGATCCACTGGAGTCCCATCCCATTCTTTACACCAAACTTTATAAGGCAGCACGACGCGGCCAAACTGTTTTCATGGGATGTTGTCCGGATTCGAAACTCGCTAAAAAAGCACACAGTGTGGCAATTCCCGAGGACAAGAAAGTTCTATTTCTGCAGTATTTAATTGATAAAATAAATCTGAGCGGCTGGTACGAAAAAGTAATTGATCCCTCAAAACGGGAAAAGTGCCGGGACTTATTTGCCAGTGTCACCGGGATTTCCAGGAAAATAAAATTGAGTGAGTTTAATCTGAAGCAGACGGAATTCAATCAATTCTTTCGGCAAATGCTCAGTGCCAAATCACCCTTGTTTATTTGTAACCGGGAAAAGGCAAAACCCGAAATTATCCATTGGCTGAACAGTCTGGGGTTCGCGCTGGGACAAACCGAGGCTTTCCTCTCGGTTCCGGGGCAGGCAAATTATCAGGGTATGCTGGACATGGGTATGCTGCCGGATTATCTGCCTGGCTATCAAAGACTGGATAATCCAATGGTGCTGAAAAGAATGGGAACCGCCTGGGATGCGAAATTGCCCGATAAAAATGGGAAGACTGCCTGGAGACTCATCGACAAAATAAAACAGGGTCAGATTCCCGGTTTGATCTTCTGGCAGCAGGATCCGGTTGGTACTGCCGAATTAGATATTCAGAAACCGGAAAATTCTCTCATCATTGTAGCCGATATGTTCATGACTGAAACGGCAAAAATTGCCGATATTGTTTTTCCGATAGTCCCCTTTACCGAATCAGCCGGCACGGTGACCAATGGCGAGGGAAGAGTACAATTTCTTAAAAATGTGCTCAAACCTTTAACCGGCATGCCGAACTGGCGAATTTTGGCTGAGTTGGCGGAGGAACTTTCCGAGGCATCCAAATTTAAGTCGGTTGATGAGGTGACCAATGAAATTCTTGAGATCGTCCCGGAATACAAAAAGGAATTTGCAGTTTTCAGAAATGGATATATGCCGCGGACGGAAATTTTGGTTGATGCGAGAAGCCGAAATCTTCCCTATGGAGCAAATTACCTGGAGAAGTGGTTCGATCTGTTTCGGACCAGGACATACCCATCTGACATCAAAAAGAATGTGGAAATAATGTCTCCCCAGGAAGTGGTAGAATAAAAAGTATGATGAATTAAAGGAGCATATATGGGCAATCAGATTCAAATTCCGGTAAAATGTCCGGAATGCCAGAAATCCCTGATGAATAAGAAAGTGCTTATCGATGATCTGCCGGCCATCGAGTTGGAAACCAAGCTGGGAGAGAAAGTTGGGAAGGTATATCTGAGTCAGATTTATGGTAGTTATGATAAAAAATTTGTAAATGTGGAAGATGTGGTCGGTTCGGTTGCTGTTTTTTCCTGCCCACATTGCCATCAGCCTTTTCCGGTGATTCAGCTGTGCGACTGCCGGGCCCCCCTCATCGGTATTCAACTGGAAGTGGGAGGAATGATAAAGATTTGTTCCCGGAATGGATGTAAACGCCATGCGCTGGAATTCGAGGATGTGAATGATGCTTTTATTCTGTTAATGCGCGGAGATGATACCGGATTGGGTTAAAATTTGGGAAGATTTTTCTCTAAAGTAATGAAAAGCGTTCAAGTTAGGTGGACGCTTTTTTATACCTGCCACTCTTTTTTATTTCACTTGATTCTTTTTTTCCAACAAAAGTATTTTCATATAAAAGAAGAGTAGACCTATGGAAAATTTCTTCACACTTTTCATTTCATATCTGCTGGGAAGTTTCCCTTCCGGTTACGTTCTTACCAGATTGTTTTATGGAAAAGATATCCGTCATGAAGGAAGTGGGAACGTTGGTACACTCAATTCTCTGCGTGTGACCAAATCCAAATATCTTTCCATTGCTGTATTGGTCCTCGATGTCGCTAAAGGATATTTTGCCCTGATGATTGTCGGTTTTCTGATAATTCCGGATTATTTTATTGTACCTGCCCTGGCAGTGATCATTGGCCATATGTACCCGGTTTGGCTTGGAGGTCGGGGAGGCAGGGGACTGGCTACTCTTGCCGGCGTTTTCTTATTCCTGAAACCGGAAATCGTCGGCATCTGGTGGTTGATCTTTGGTCTGCTTTATGTTCTAATGCGAAAATATATCATCGCCGGAATGATAGCCCTTTTCCTGGTGAACATCTTTACTGCCTTCTTTTTTCATCAAAATTTATTTCTTATTTTATCTGCCTGTTCGATGATTGTGGTTTTAAAATATATTCCCCGGATAACCGAAGAGTTGTCCGAAATTAAAGCGACGAAAGGAGATTAAAGTGGCCGCGAAAAAAACAGGTTTATATGACATTCACGTTTCGCTGGGTGGTAAAATGGTCGAGTTTGCTGGTTATCTGATGCCCACCCAGTATACCAGTATGATTGAAGAACACAAGAAAGTCCGTGAGAGTGTCGGTGTTTTTGATGTTTCTCATATGGGTGAAATTGAAGTCCGGGGTCCTAAAGCCCTGGAATTCGTCAATTATATAACCATCAACGATGCTTCGAAACTGGAAATAAATCAGGCGCAATATACGGCTATGTGCTATCAGAATGGTGGTATCGTGGACGATCTGATTTGTTACCGGCTTCGGGATTATTACCTGCTGGTGGTTAATGCCTCCAATACCGATAAAGACTTTGAATGGATTCAAAAAAATAAATTTGATGGGGTAGAGGTGAACAATATCAGTGAGCAGATTACCCAACTGGCGGTACAGGGCAAAAATGCCGAACCAATACTTCAAAAATTGACTAAAGTGAATCTCTCTGAAATACAGTTTTACTGGTTTCGGGAAGGAGAACTGGACGGAGTACAGATGATCGTTTCCCGCACCGGTTACACCGGGGAACCTGGCTTTGAGCTCTACTTCGACCGGAAATACTCCGAACAAATCTGGAATGAGGTATTTGCCGAAGGTAAGAAATATGGCATTGCTCCAATCGGGCTCGGTGCCAGGGATACGCTTCGCCTAGAGAAAAAGTATTGCCTGTATGGCAATGACATCGATCAGAATACCAATCCGCTGGAAGCGGGACTTGGATGGATAACCAAGTTGAATAAAGTCAACTTTATTGGGCAGGATGAACTGCTGAAACAAAAGGAAGAGGGTTTAAAGAGAAAATTGATGGGATTAGTCTGTGAAGGTAAGATGATTCCCCGGCATAATTATCCGATTCAAAAAGGTGGAAATGAGATTGGATTTGTGACCAGTGGATGTTATTCGCCTATTTTGGAGAAAAATATTGGTCTGGGTTATGTCGCAGTTGAAGAAGCACAAATTGGAAATCAGATTATAATCAATGCGCGTGGCCGGGAGCTGCCTGCAGAAATTGTGAAGACACCATTTGTTTGAAATAGAATTGAAAAAAATGAGCCAGAAAGGTCTCTTACAATTCCGAGAGACCTTTTTGCATAATGATTTTGAATCAACAAGATGTTCTTTTTTCTGAAAAATTTAGTGTGAATATCTGGAATAGGGAAGGGATCGGGTAATCAATATGTCATTTGTATTTATGGGTGCATTTCCTTATATTTATCCCGCAAAATTACTTTATAAATCATGAAATTTAAGACTGAAAAGAAACGCCGAAAAAAAAGTAAATCAGGTCCGGACAGTCCCGGTTCAAAACCAATCCAGGGGATGCGGGGAGAGATTTCCGGTCTGGTACTCATGGCCATCGGATTAATTCTCGGTCTGGCCGTGCTCTCTTACCATCAGAGTGATCCGGTCGGCTTATTGGAAGAGGGAAATATTTACACTGTCCAGAACTGGCTTGGTCTTTTTGGCGCTACCATTGCCGCACCCTTATTCCAATGGACCTTAGGCTACCCGATCCTTTTTCTGCCGGTTCTGATCATTGTTACCGGATTTTATCTTTTAATAAAATGGCCGGTCCGTCAGTTAAAAAGATTTAGTATTTTGCTCCTTTTGTGGAGCCTGCTGGCCTCTATCCTTTTAGCTTTACCTGAAGCATTAAGAACGTTTGGAGATTTCCATACTTTTTACCCCAGTGGTTTTATTGGTGGTCTGTCTGCAGCGTACCTGGTTAAAATATTCAGTAAATTTGGGGCCATCTTTATACTTAGCATTATTTTTATTATCCTTTTGGTGGTAAGTTTTCGGGTTCGGATTTCTGCTATTCCCATAACGATTGGGAAGTTCATTAAACTCTCCCTAAACGGATTCGTGAGATTTTTAAAAGGAATCAGAATTCCACTATCCGGGTGGCGGCAAAAAAGGAAAACCCGGGAAGATTTTCTAAAGAGCCGGGTTCCTGAGCCGGTTGTCTCACCCGAAACCGCCAAAGATCCCCGTTATAACCCTTCCCTTCCTTCGGAAGAGGAGGTTCTGCAGGGTAAAAATATTGAACAGATCGAAATTGTCCATCGCAATAGGGATACGCTGCCTGAACAGGTTGAGGAAGCAACTGATTTTCCTGTGGAAAACATGGAAACAACAGTTTCGGAAGATATCACACCTGACCAGCTTGGTTTTGAGGTGCAGGAGGCACACCAGGAAAAGGAACTTGATTATGATGCCCTCATTCGAGATTCATTGTCCAAGTACCAATTTCCTTCAACCGATCTGCTCATTGAACAGGATGATAAAAAATTACACATGTCCGAAGAGGAACTAAAAACCAATGCCCGATTGCTGGAAGAAACGCTGGGTCAGTTTGGGGTAAGGGCTGTGGTTAATCGGGTGGTGGAAGGACCTGTAATTACGCTTTATGAGGTCAAGCCGGCTCAGGGCGTGAAAATAAGCCAGATTGTGGCGCTGGCAGATGATCTTGCTCTGGCCATGCGGGCAAAGGGTATCCGGATGATCGCCCCCATTCCCGGTAAGGCGGCTATCGGTATAGAGATACCCAACAGAGAACCATCCACGGTTTACTTCAGATCCCTGGTCCGTTCGGAGACTTTTATTAATTTTCAGGCAAATCTACCCCTGGGAGTGGGGAAAACCATTTCCGGGGAGGTTTATTGCGCAGACCTTACTAAAATGCCTCATCTGCTTATTGCCGGGGCGACTGGTTCCGGTAAAAGTGTGGGGATCAACACTATGATTTCCAGCCTGCTTTACCGGATACCACCAAGCGATCTTAAATTTGTGATGATCGATCCGAAAAAACTTGAATTATCTATTTATACCAAATTGAAAGACCATTATCTGGCCTATTCCCCCGAACTTGATGAAATTATTGTTACCCATCCACAAAATGCCATTATGATTCTCAGAAGCGTGGTGAATGAAATGGAGTCCCGTTACGATAAATTAGCGGCAATGGGGGTCCGGGAAATTACCCATTTCAATCGAAAAATTGAAGAATATAAACAGAATGGTGAAACTTCCGATACCTACCGGAAGTTACCTTATCTGGTTGTGGTTATCGATGAGCTGGCAGATCTGATACTTTCGGCTACCCGGGAAGTGGAAGAACCCATTACCAGGCTGGCTCAAATGGCGAGAGCAGTAGGAATTCATTTAATCATGGCGACACAAAGACCGTCGGTAGATATTTTGACCGGATTGATCAAGGCAAATTTTCCGGCCCGGGTTGCCTATCAAGTGGCCACACGGCCAGATTCGAAAGTAATCTTGGATATGTTTGGTGCGGAAAAATTGATTGGGAATGGTGATATGCTTTTTATGCCACCGGGGAAAATGAAACCCTTGCGATTACAGAATCCACTCATTACTACAGATGAAGTAGAACGAATCATTAAGCATATTCGTCGGCAACCCAAATTTCCACCTTACGAATTAAAACTTTATCACACCCGTGAAAAAGGGCCGGGCACATCCAAGGTATTCGAACGAGATGAATTATTTGAAAAGGCCAAGGATATTGTAATACACTATCAGCAGGGATCGGTTTCTCTGCTTCAACGAAAATTAAAAATTGGGTATGCCAGGGCAGCCCGGATTATGGATGAATTGGAAGAGGCAGGAATTGTTGCACCACCAAATCAGGAAGGTAAAGCACGGGATGTTCTGGTTTCAACTTATTCCCCGGATGGCGACTAAAATTAAGCTGGAGAACTGAATGAAAAAAATTATTATCTTATGCATTATAATGGTATATGCAATTGTTCATGCTGAAACAAATGTTGAAAAAATTATAAAACAGGTTCAAAAAAAATACCGGGATATCAAAGTGGTTTATGTGGATTTTAAGCAAGTAAACCGCTTTAAATTAACCGGAATTCAGAACGAGGTTTTTGGTACTCTCTGGATTGCACAGGATAACAAATTCCGGTTTGAAACGGAAGACCAGGTGATGGTGAGCGATGGCGATAAATTCTGGCGCTATAACAAGCTAGAAAATCAGGTGATTATTGACTACGCAAAAAAATCCCAGAATGATGTGTTCCTCAATAATTTTCTTTTTAATATTTCCGATCATTATTTTAGTCAGATCGTAAGTGAACAAAAGGTTGACAAACAAAAAATATATGAGATCCGCCTTACCCCCAAGAATCCTGACGAAAGTTATTTTAAATACATTAAAGTTTGGCTGGTTGATAAGAACTGGGATATGAAAAAAGTTGTATACGTTGATTTCAATGATAATGAAGTTGAATATGATATTAAGAAGATGAAATTCAATCCGGAAATTTCACCTGAGACTTTTACATTTAATACACCGGAAGGCGCAGAAGTCGTGGATTTGCGATTTTAAATAATATTAAAGATTTACAAAAAAAATCCGACATAGATTTAACATAAATTTTTATTATAATATATTTTGTAACATCAACTATTTAATGTAAATCGGGGTAAGTTGTGAACGAGTACAACGAATTTGAACCCATTGAAGAAGAACAGCAAATTAGCTTACAGGACTATCTGCGAATTCTCTACCGCGGCAGATGGATCATTGCGATTTCCTTTATCGTGGTATTGATCATTACCGGTTATCTCACTTTTACTGCACCGAAAGTTTACGAAGCCACCGGAAAAATTATTGTCGAAGGCCAGGGGTCAATGGAACGGGCCCTTTTTGATATGAATTATTTTGGCAACCAAAGTACGCTTATTACCAATCAGGTAGAGATTCTGAAAAGCCGGCGATTAGCTGAAGAAGTTGTAAAATACCTAGAGGGAGTACCTTACCGGGATTCACTGCAGGTTTTTCAGCCGGGTGAAGACGGCTCATACATGAATTATCGGGATCAGACGCAGTGGGTGATGGATCATCTGGAAGTGAGTCCCAAGAAGGATACCGATGTCATCGAAGTCAAATTTCAAGCGGGTTCACCATTCGAATCATTCAAGTTCTGCAATGCGATCATTGATCGATATATTTATCTTAACCAGGATTTTAACCGGAAAGAGTTTGTGAAACTCCGGCAATTTTTAGAATCACAGGTTCAGAAAAAGGGTGAAGAGTTAAAAAAATCTGAAGAAGCGCTTAAGGAATACCGGGAAAAGGAAAAACTGGTATCATTGGATGAATCAACCAGCGAATCTATCTCCCGACTGGCGGAAACCCAGGCCAATTTAGAGCAATCACTTGTTGAACTGGATGCAATACTGGAGCAAAAAAAATCTCTTGAGAGTCAGTTGGAAGAAAGAAAACAGAGCTTGTCAGCCGATGTATCGATAAGTTCCTCACCCTTACTCAAAGAGCTTCAGAATGAATATGCCAAACTGGTATCCGAAAAGGTCACTTATGAGACGCTATTAGCCCAGGACCGGGTTGATCCTTCAGAGTATCAGGTTCAGCTGCAAAGTCTGGAAAACCGGATGAATGCCCAACGGAAAAAATTACAGGAAGAAGCCCAGAAGATTGCTGCATCAAGCATGGTGCAGGATCCCCTGATGGTAGCGCAAGAGCTAACTGTTAAGATCCTGGATGCGGAAACACAAATTAAGGGGTTGCGCGCCAAGATCAGTGCCCTGCAGCGGGTAGTTGCCGATTATGAAGATCAGCTTTCCAATCTGCCCAGCAAAGGTCTTGCCCTGGTCCGTTTAACTAGGCAGATGGAAGTGGATCGCGAGACTTATCTGTTGATGACCAGTAAACTGGAAGAAACCAGGATTTCTGAAGCCGGGCAGCAGGAGAATGTAAAAACCCTGGATCAGGCCATCGCTCCTTTGGACCCGATTAAGCCGAAGAAAAAAATGAACATGATGCTCGGGGCTCTGATTGGACTGGGTCTGGGTATTGGACTGACATTTCTTATCGAATATTTTGACGATTCTATTAAAAATCCGGAAGAGTTAGAGCGATTAGGATTTCCCATTTTGGCAACGATTCCGGAGATTTCCTCTGATGAGGTCATCAAAAATGTACAATCCAGCAACGGAGACTCGGAAGAGATGTGGCAGGCCAAACAGATTGAAACACGACTGGTCACCCATTTCGATCCGAAATCTCCCATTTCAGAAGCCTATCGTACCTTAAGAACAAATATTCAATTCAAGAATAAAAAAAGCAAAAGTCTGGTTGCATTGGTAACCAGTTCTGCCCCTAAGGAAGGAAAATCCACTACAGTAGCTAACCTGGCTATTACCATGGCCCAGCTTGGCAGTAAAACAGTTCTTATTGACACGGATCTTCGCAGGCCGGTCATTCATTCTATTTTTAGCATGCAAAAAGAGAATGGAATTAGCAACTATCTGATTGGCAAACTAACCACGGAAGATATCGTCAAACCAACCTTTGTGGATAATCTGTCTATAATCACCTCCGGTCCCTTACCACCGAACCCATCGGAATTACTCGGTTCGGATGCCATGAAGAAACTGATTGCCGAGCTTCGTGAGAAATTCGATGCGATTCTCTTCGACAGTCCACCGGTTATTGCGGTAACTGATGCAGCGATTTTAAGCACGATGGTGGACGGTGTGGTTTTGGTCATTAAAGCGCATCAGACACACAGAGAAGCCATTAAGAGGGCGAAGGGGTTGCTGGATACCGCGGAATCCAATATTTTTGGTTCTCTGCTCAACAGTGTTAACATCGAAAGAACATACGGCACTTATTATTACTATTATTATTACCATTATTATCAATATTACGGACACGATCTAAAAAGACGGCGTAAAAGCAAAGTCTGATCATTTTAATTTTTACTCTTAAAAAGTTTGTCCATTCTCACTTCCGTAACAACTTATCGGACTATATTTGTGCGTTTTTTATAAATAATATTTCTGTAATTAAATTTTCTTGGAGGTCGAATGAAGTTAGCAGTAATCGGATCTGGCTATGTTGGCCTGGTTGCAGGCGCCTGTTTTGCGGAGACCGGTAATCATGTTATCTGCATGGATAACAATGCCGAGAAGATTGAAAAATTAAAAAAGGGAATTATACCTATCTATGAACCGGGTCTTGAACGTATGGTGTTGAAAAATGTGGATCATGGAAGATTGCTCTTTACCACAGACATGCAGGATACCGTGGATCAATCCGATATCATCTTTATTGCGGTAGGGACGCCCCCGGATGAAGACGGATCGGCCGATCTACGTCATGTGTTGGCTGTGGCCAAAGATATCGGTCGTCATATGAAAACTCCGAAAATTGTAGTGAATAAGAGCACCGTTCCGGTCGGTACAGCAAAAAAGGTACTGGATGCTATTAAAAAAGGGACCTCGGTTGAGGTTAATGTGGTTTCTAATCCTGAATTTTTAAAAGAGGGTGCAGCGATCGATGATTTTATGTACCCGGATCGAGTAATCGTCGGAACCAGCAATCCGAAAGTGGGGGAGATTATGCAGGAACTTTACTCCCCATTTGTTCGCACCGGAAATCCCATTATGATTATGGATGAAGTCAGTGCAGAATTGACCAAATATGCAGCAAATTCTATTCTGGCGACCAAAATCTCCTTCATGAATGAAATGGCTAATCTATGTGACCGGGTCGGCGCGGATATCGATAAAATCCGCAAGGGTATTGGTTCGGATAAGCGGATCGGATATTCTTTCATTTTCCCGGGTGTCGGTTATGGCGGATCCTGTTTTCCAAAGGATGTAAAGGCTTTAATTCGGACCGCCAAAGATTATGATTTTGATATGCGGGTATTAAAAGCAGTGGAAGATGTAAATGATGATCAAAAAAGATACCTGTTACCCAAAATTCTCTCACACTATGGGAATAATCTGAAAGGTAAAACATTCAGTGTCTGGGGATTAAGTTTTAAACCTAAAACGGATGATATGCGGGAGGCTCCGTCCCGGGTTATTATAAAGGAATTATTTGAAAGAGGTGCCAAAATAAAGGTCCACGATCCAGTGGCATTGGATGAGGCGAAGCGATTGGAAATCGACAAAATGGCCAAACTCTTCGAAGATAATTATGAAACACTTAAGGATTCGGATGGAATAATTCTGGTTACAGAGTGGTTGGAATATCGTGAGCCGGATTTTGAAAAAATAAAATCACTTATGAAAGCACCGGTGATCTTTGATGGCAGAAATATCTTCAAACCGGAAAAATTGAAAAGCATGGGATTTACCTACTTTGGGGTTGGCCGAAAGTAAAATATTTTTGAACAGATAATTGCGGAGAAAAATATAAATATTTTCACTTCTTTGATATATATCCAATTCCAATATGAGTAATAAAAACAGGATACTGGTTACCGGTGTTGCCGGGTTTATTGGCTCCCATTTAGCGGAAGCGCTCCTCCAAAGAGGATATCTTGTGTTTGGAATGGATAATTTTGACCCTTTCTACCCGGAAAAGATAAAAAGAAAAAATCTTGAGAAGAGCTTGAATCATTCCAGTTTTAAGTTTTATCAGGAATCCATTCTTGATCCCATCGCACTCAAAAAAATATTTAAGGAAAATGGAATAACACATGTAGTCCATCTTGCCGCGAAAGCCGGTGTCCGCCCATCCATAGCCGAGCCATTGGCTTATCAGAAATATAATATTGAGGGTACCAACAACATTCTGGAGACCATGCGTAATTTCGATGTCAATAAATTAATATTTGCCTCCTCCTCTTCGGTATATGGGAACAACAAGAAGATACCCTTCTCGGAAACCGATAATGTCGATAATCCCATTTCTCCATATGCAGCAACTAAGAAGGCAGGGGAGCTTATCTGCCATACCTATCATCATTTGTTTGGTATGAATATCTATTCCCTTCGATTCTTTACCGTATATGGTCCCCGACAAAGACCGGAAATGGCGATTCATAAATTTACCAGAGCCATCGACCGAAATGAACCTATTGAAGTCTATGGCTTCGGAGAGCCTAAAAGGGATTACACTTATATTGATGATATTGTTCAGGGCGTATTGCAGGCGATCGACCGGGTTAAGGGATTTGAGATCATTAATCTGGGAGAATCACAAACTGTACTGACCAATGATCTTTTATCTGAGATTGAAAATCTTCTCGGAAAAAAGGCAATCCGTAAGGATTTACCCATGCAACCGGGGGATGTTATTCAAACTTTTGCTAAGATTGAGAAAGCAAAAAAACTTTTGGATTATAGGCCCATGACCACAATTTCAGAGGGCCTCAAGAAATTCATTGACTGGTACATGAAAGAAAAAGGCTTTCTGTAATATTTCGATATAAATTAAAAGTTTATGCTATTAATTCCTATTATAACTGCACGGAAAAGGAGTTTTTATGGATTTGTTGAAAAAAATTAAATCTCATCAGGCGGTAATCGGTGTTATCGGAATGGGATATGTTGGTCTGCCATTATTATTGGAATTCGTCTCCGAAAATTTTAAGACGATTGGTTTCGATATCGATCCGGAAAAAGTGGAAGAGTTAAATGCCGGCCGATCCTATATCAAACACATTCCTTCGGATAAAATTAAAAAAGCCCGGGATAAAGGAAAATTTGAAGCTACTGCCGACTTTGCCCGTTTGAAAGAAGTAGACTGTATTCTGGTCTGCGTGCCCACTCCATTGGGAAAACATCGGGAACCGGATATCTCATATATTGAAAATACTTCCGAGGTTATCTCGAAATATGTTCAGAAGGGCCAACTGATTGTACTGGAGAGCTCCACCTTCCCCGGAACTACCGAAGGTGTTATGCGACCGATTATTGAAAAGTCCGGTTTGCAAGGCCACAAGGATTTTTATTTAGCTTTTTCGCCAGAGCGGGAAGATCCGAACAATCCCAATTTCAATACCAGAACCATACCAAAGGTGGTAGGGGCAACAGATCCCTATTCTTTGGAATTGACCAAAGCATTATACGATCAGGTGATTGTTCAAACGGTTCCGGTATCTTCCAGTGAAGCGGCTGAAGCCACGAAGTTATTGGAGAACATTTTCCGAAGCGTTAATATTGCCCTGGTAAATGAGATGAAAATGATTATGGATCAAATGGGCATTGATGTGTGGGAGGTTATCAAAGCTGCTTCTACCAAGCCATTTGGATTTATGCCATTTTATCCCGGACCGGGTCTGGGTGGACATTGTATCCCTATTGATCCGTTTTATCTTACCTGGAAAGCGCGGGAATATGAATTAAGCACTCGTTTTATCGAACTGGCAGGGGAAGTGAATACCTACATGCCGTTTTACGTGGTTAACCGGTTAATCGACGGATTGAATACCAATCAGAAAAGCATAAACGGTTCAAAAATTTTGGTACTGGGGCTTGCTTATAAAAAGAATATCGATGACTTAAGAGAATCCCCATCCTTAAAATTGATGGAAATCATATCTGGAAAGGGAGGTTTGGTGGATTATCATGATCCTTATATCCCGCAACTTAAACCAACCAGACACTATGATTTCCAGAAAAAAAGTGTGCCTTTGACCACTGAGAATCTAAAAGGATATGATGCGGTCTTAATTTCCACGGATCACTCGGATTTTGATATGGAATTTATTGTAAAGAATTCCAATCTGGTGGTTGATACCCGAAACGCCACGGTTGATGTCAAAACGGGACGGGAAAAAATCATCAAAGCCTAAACTTTCCATGAGTAATAATCAGTAATAAGCCGGATACAAAATCCGGCTTTTTTTATGTTTTGTCAGTTAAAATGGTGTTTGCTTAAGCACTTAAATTATATAAATTTTATAGACTTTTGGAATGATAACCCGATGAAAAAAAGATACAAAATTGTATTGTGGCTTTTTCTGGCACTTTGTGTTGTCATTCTTGGTTTTGTTTTACTATACTCCTACACGCCGATTGTTGATAAAGCAATTCTCAGATTTATTAATGTTGCCTTGGATCATAACATTAAGGTTCAATATGATCGATTGGAGGGCAATCTTCTCGGCAATTTAAAGATCCGAAATCCCCGGATAATATTTGGCGGCGATACCTTATTCGCCAACTCTATTTCAGTTAATTACAACGCAGAAGATCTTCTGGATGGTTTTGTAAATGTAAAGTATTTATCGATAGACGAGCCCTTACTGGTCATTCACTCACAGGATAATGGAAAAAAGAATTCAGGAAAAATTAAATCTGCCCAGTCATTAGATACTTTAATAAGCGGGATTGATCTGTCCGGCATACCTAAAATAAATTTCTCGGAAATTTTAATTAGAGATGGTCGGGTAAGATTTGTTCAGGATTCCGGTCAGCAGAATTTTACCAATATTCAGCTTGCTGCTCTGGGCGAAATAAAACCGGAAAAAGTAATGTTTAGATTAAAGTATATTAAGGGTCTCTGGTTAGAGCAAAATTTACCTTTAGATCAGCTTTCTTTTGTTATAACCGGTAACCAGCAAAGGGTAACCCTCAATCAATTAACTTTAGAGGTCCCAGGCACCAGAGTTTATTCTCATGGTGAAATTGAATTTATGCCTGAATTAAGGTTTTTGGTTTTTGTGGATACCAGTAATGTGGATATTAGTTTGCTTAAACGATTTGCGGATTCCCTGCCATTCAAAGAGGGGGCTTTTGACTTCTATGGGGAATACATTGGTAATCCTAAATCTTTTACCGGGGATCTTTATTTCCGTGGTGAATTGGATAGCCTGAAAATTTCCCGGATTTCTTTTAATTACTTTTATCATCGACGGACCTTTACTCTAAAGAAAATAAATCTGGCAACCAATTTCGGATATCTGGCTGGCAGTCTTCAGGTGGCCCCGGAAGGAAAAAATAAGGTTTCTCTAAGTTTTCGGGATTTTAACCTTAAAAAAACGGGATTTTCTGCTGAACCAACTGAAATCAATGGATCATTAAATCTCGACTTTAATACCTGGGATATTCAGAAGATTACCGGGGATGGCATTGCCAGTCTGTATCAACTTGCCTATGGTCCATCTCGGGTTGATTCAGTCTATTTAAATCTCAAAGTCCAAGAGGGGAATTGGGAACTTCAAAAGCGTTCCAGACTGATTGTGGAAAAATCTTCCCAGTTTTTTATGGATGGAGAAATGAGTCGGGATGGGATTGTTGATTTTCATTTCTACACAGACGAGAACCTGATTGATACACTGGCTACTCGTTTAAATTTGGGGCATATTGGCGGTCTTGGCAGTCTGGATATAGATATCTTTGGTAAAATCAATGATCCGAATGTCAGGGGTTATGTGCTTCTCGATTCACTTCTTTATGAAAAAAATAGGGCATATGGTGTTGAAGGTAGATTTGAAGTTGATGATATTTTTTCGGAAAGGCTGGGATATTTTAAACTCGAGCTCTCTTCCGGTATTATCCAGTATATTCCATTGACCGATGGACTTATGAACCTGAAAATTAAAAAAAATATCCTGACATTGGATACGGTCAGTTTCTATAATGAAGATAATTATGTAACTCTTCGCGGGACAATTGAGGAAACTCCGGAAAAAGTTGATATCAAACTTTCGAATTTTAATTTTTTGTATGAAAACTATTCAATCAGTGCAACCGATACCCTTATGGCAGTCCTGAAGAACGATTCCCTGATTATAGAAGACTTTGTCTTAAATGCTACTGGTAATGGCGAAATAGAGGTCCGGGGAATGGTTGATTTTGAAGGGGAAAGCGGTCTGGCTGTCTATTTCAAAAATATTCAATTATTCCCGTTCAACCAGTTTTTGCAGTGGGAATATTCCCTTCAGGGTCTATTGGAAATCTCTGTTGAAATTACTGGTGAAATGAAAAATCCATTGGTTGAAACATATATGGAATTACAAAATTTTATCATGGATACCGATACGGTCGGAAATGTTGATGCCCGGTTTGTCTATGATGATGATATTCTTAAGATCGATTATTTTCAACTGAAGAAACCACCTGCGACGTCTTTTTCCATGCAGGGACAAATCATCATTCCGGAGGAGAGAAAATCTGAAGAGGAGCAATCACTGCTCCACCGGGATATAGATTTCAGCGCCGAATTTTCCAATATTGATATTCAAAATTATCCGTTTTTTAAGAAATTTAATTTTCCGGTGACAGGTAATTTTGGTGGGCAGGTAGAAATATCGGGAAAAGTAAATCAACCTAAAGGAGAATATAATCTTTTTGGTGAAAATATCCGATACCGGGATTATGAAATACCCCGGTTTAATTTTAAGGGACATTTATCGGCTTCTGCGATAACCCTGGATGAGGGTAAACTCAATTTCATGGATACCAATATTGGCCTGACTGGTGAGAAGGTCATCAATTGGGACATTGATAATTTAGCGGATATTTTCAGCGATCAGAAATTTTCACTTCAAATGAGTGTCCGGGAAGATACGGTAAATTTTTTAAATGTACTTACTCCCGAAGTCGACCTGCTGCTTGGTAAAATTGATGCGGTGGTTAACCTGGGGGGTACCATCGAAAAACCGAAAGTAACCGGCGGGCATTTCAATGTAACTGAGGGCACATTATATCTGTCCAAACTGGAAAATCCCATTTCCAATTTACAGCTCGAGTCAGTTTTTGAAGGCCATGTTCTTAAGATCAAGAAAAGCAATGCACTGCTGCAGGGTGATGTGACTGATAAAAATGTTTTCCAGAAGTTTACTTCTATTTTATTTTCCCCGATCAGAAAACTGCTTTACCCCACAAAGAAGAATGGTAAATTCCGGCTCTCCGGTGATGTGGATTTTGCCGAATTAAACAGACCTAAAATCGATTTGAAACTCAATGCCAATCAAATCTTCATCAATTACTATCTGGAGAATGCCCGGCTAATAGTCTCGGCCAATAATTTAACCATAACCGGTAAGGATACCATTCTGGTGAAAGGAAATGTGACTGTTCATAAAGGCGAAGTCGACCTCAATTTAAAAGAATCTGAAAAAAATCTTTTATTATCAACTGGTACGCGGGAGACACCTCCATTTCTTCAGTATATGCTGGATGTTTCTATCCCCGGTAATTTCTATATTCGTAGTAGCGCAACCTTTAACTCGTTTGAAATGATGATTACCGGAGATCTGAAAATAACTCAGGAACCAAAAGGATTAATGGAGATGTACGGAAATCTGGAGGTGCCTAAAGGTAAATACTATCAGTTTGAGGAATTTAATATCCGGGACGGCCGGATTGAATTCATAAATCCCAAGGAATTGCCAAACCTCGATATCACCGCTGAAACCAGAAAATATGGTTTTCTTTTTCAATTGCATGTTACCGGTAATATCAATAATCCGGTTAAGGAGATCAGGATCTTCGATTTGCAGACCTTGCAGGACATTACTAACCTTTATCCGGAGACCAAGGATCAGATTTCGCTTCTCTTATTTGGTGTTACCTTTAATGAATTGGGCAGTAGTGCCGGGAACCTGGTCCTCGATAAAGGGCAAGAGGTAATCAGTCAGGCCCTAATTTCACGGGTGGAACGAGAGGCACGGCAATTTATTGGCCTGGATGAAATACGGGTTGAGAATTCCCAGAGTAGTGTGGATTACACTACCCAGCGTTTAAATATGCCTTCAGAAAGAAGCATTCTGTCACTTGGTAAATATATTACTCCAAATCTCTATCTGGAATACAAAACCCAGCTCGGCTCATCGGGTCTACCAGGTATGGGTGAGATACCGACTCCTCGTCTGGGATGGGATGCAGGTGATCAAATTTATCTGGAATACAGATTTAACCGGGACTGGTCAGTATCAACTTATTATGAAAAACAACTATATGACAAATTCAAAGTCGACCTTAACTGGCAATACAACTTTTAAGCTTTTTTTATTGCTGGTTTTTTTTGCCTTAATCACACCGCTTACCCTTCAGGCAAAACTTAGGGTAAAAAGCATCACCTTTGAAGGTAATAAATTTATTAAGAGTTCAGAGCTTAAAGAGATAATTAAAATCAGCGAAAAAAAAGAATTCAATAGTAAACTCTATCGTTTAGATAAAATTATTATTACAAATTATTATCTGGGAAAGGGATTCTTAAACGTATGGGTGGATGAAGAAGTCGAGCGTAAAGGTGACAACATTGATGTTATTTATAAAATCTCCGAAGGCAGGAGATTCTTTTTCGGGGGTATAAAATTTATTAGCAGCCAAATTAGAACCTCAGAGGAGCTTCGTTCTTCTATAACACTTAAGGATGGTGAGCCTTATATTCGAAGCAAGATCGATGATGGATTAAACCAGATTGAAAACTGGTATTATAACCATGGCAAACCCTATATTGAAATTAAGGAAGAGCAGTCCATTTCGGATTCACTCATTTTTTTAACCATAAATATCAAGGAAAATGAAACGGTATACATCAGCGACATTGATTATATCGGGATTCAAAATGTAAAAAGTTTTATAATTCGTCGGGAATTAGAGATTCATAAAAATGATATTTATTCCAGAAAAGGGATCGAAAAATCTCAAAAAAATATTTACAGCACCGGATTATTTGACTTTGTTGGAATGGATTTAAGTGCGATTGATAGCGTTCGAAGCCAGGTTAAACTCTTGATTAAAGTGGTTGAAAAAAAACCACGTTGGGTGGCGGTAAGATTTGGTGTTGCCTATGAACAGGAAATCGTTTATGGCGGTACTTTTGATTTTACCCTGGAGTTTGGTCATAGAAATTTGTTTGGAACAGCCAGATCAATTTCACTGGATGTTATTCCATCGTTTTCTTATGACTTTCGGGTGAATAGTTTTATCAATCCTAAGAATCAATACAGCCTGACTTATATTGAACCATGGATAGGCTATACTCGTACCCCGGGTATTTTCCAGGTATCATATCTTCAGGTCCGTCCATTGTATTCGGCCAACTATAATTACTTCACCTCATCATTTCAGGTAAAACATAATTTTGAAAATAATTGGCAAACCTCCGGAACCATAGCCTACAATCGGGTGAATATTTTAACTGGGGACACACTTAGTTCGGAATTTTATCAGCAAACAAAGGGGCAGGATTTTATTTATTCAGTGAGCACCCGGTTGGTTCAGGATAAACGAGACAATTATCTCAATACCCATAACGGATCGGTGGTGGAAACAGATGTCAAATTTGCATATTCCAGAAGTCGGGATAATAGTTCTTCGAGTATTTCTGATAATCGATTTCTTAAATTCATGGTGCAATGGAACCGGTATCAGGGTTTACCGCTGAAGAAATCCTGGGTTTTGGCTTCGCGTATCAGGATAGGAAGTATCGTTGAACTGGGTAAACGATCATTAATTCCTTTGTCAGAACGTTATTATCTGGGCGGAGCTTCTACTGTTCGGGGATACCGGGAACAATTATTAGGGCCGGTTCAGTATGATGATGAGGGCAAGAATCCGATTGCTTTGGGTGGGAAGTTAGTAGTTCTTGGTAATCTCGAATTAAGGATTCCACTTTTTTGGCTTTTTTGGGGGGAGGTTTTTATGGATGCCGGAAATGTGTGGCGGGATAACGAGGATTTTAAATTTGTAGATATCAAACCCTCTGTGGGATCAGGTTTAGCAATCATTACCCCGGTTGGACCACTTCGTTTCGATTATGGAATAAAGCTTCGCCCCCAAAAATATGAGTCAAGAGGAGAGTTCCACATCAGTATCTCCTTTGCGTTCTAATAAGAAAACCCCTGATTCAAATGAACCAGGGGTATTTTCTTATAAATTTAAATGAATGTTGTTTCTATAGAACCGAAAACCAGTATAACACTTGATTGTAAATCTATTTAACTGTAAATCCTTTACTCATAAGAATTTCACCTGACACTGAAACAACATCGACCCGCCATTTGCCGGTCCAATCTTCTAAAATTCGTTTAGAGCTCCAGGTCCTCCAGTTGTCTCCACCAACATTTAATTCAACGCTGGCTTTCTCCTCGCCATTATAGTACCAAACGTGTTTAATAGTAGTTGGTTCAGTGGCACCGGTAATTTGAGTAAAACAATAAACATTTTCTACGGTACTCAAAAACGTTGTATCGGCATTTACAGGTTGCCTGTCCTGTACCCCGGTACAAAATTCCATTTCCGCTACTTTAAGCGCTGCTTCCTGAGCAGAAACCATATTTAAGGCAAACAAAATAATAACCAGAACAAAAAGCGCTGAAAATCTTTTCATTTTCTCTCCTCCAGGTTTCTTGGTCTTTTTTAAAAATATACTCAACAATCCTTTCAATTAAAAGTGCTTTTCTGAGATGCCGAAAATTTTATGTTCCATTTTGCAAACAACATTCAGATATCCATTTTTGGCAAAGTACCTTTCATTTTTATTATTGGAATCCAGATACGTATTATTGAATATCTGATAGCCATTTGTTCCATTTTTGTTCGATGCCCTGGTAATCTATTCCAAAAACATCGTGGATACTCCTTTCGGTGAGGTTTTGACCTTTGTGGCTAATCCGACCAGCTAACTCAATCAATTTGGGAATTCCCTGGGTCTCAATAATATATACCATGATACTCGCCGAAAGTGTGTCAGCTTCACTTAGTTCAGTCAAGTTTTTAGAATCGTTATAGATTTTGTTGATTGACTTTAATCTCAGGTTTTTGTATTTGGTACTTTTTTTGAGGTTTTGAGCTTTTTCTTTGATCTGTCGGAAATCATTTTCCATTTTTGATTTTTGATGGTCACTTTGATGATTCAAACTGTGAAATTTTAAATAGCTATAAGTACTCCAACCTGCAAATCCGAAATCAAACCATCGGTTGTATGCATGAAGTAAGTTCTCAGGGTTGCCGCCGATCATAATATGTGTTAGCTGATTTAGAAGTTGCTCAAGATACTGGTTGGTGGTGAGTTTGGAAGTGTTCAGATAAATTAGACCATCTTTGGGATATGGCCATCCGGATTCTTTTAAATTGTATCTCTGTTTGAATTCGGTAGAATCGTAGCAAAAAATGGTTATTCTACGGTTAATCAGTAAATCTCTGAAATATTGTTTGGAAATTACTCCTGAAATTGATTTATACCCAAGTTGATAACTCAAATCTTTTAAAATTAATTGAACTTGAGCAAAGGTAGATTTGATATAATTCTGATTAGAAGTTTTGGATACGAAAAATTGAATATCGTTGTCCTTAATTTTATAGTATCCTTTTCGGGCAATCAGGTGAAAGGCGTCGAAGGGGATATCACAACATTTTCCATAATCTAAATAATATTGTATAGTTGGATCCTTATCAAGCTGACTCTGATAGTTTTGTTTTACTACCATTCTCAATCGTGTTTTTGGAAAAAAGACTGCCCTGGGTAAACTCTCCGTTTTGATTCTGGTACCGGAATAAAGTTGGATAATATGGGCCTCCAGGCCAATTTCATTAAGATTATTTACCAACAATTCCAACTGACTACCCTGTTTAAGTTCTAACAATATGTACCTGCAGGCCGCAAGGGCAGCAAAGTCGTTCCTGGGAAAATTTGCAATATATTCCATTAAGCTGTCACTATTTTCAGCTGCCACAGCAGTAACATAAGATTGTTCGGGAGATTTTTTTCCCAGTTGATCGTCGAAGAAGTCTATCGCCAAGAGGTGTGAGTAATTTCCAAGGATAATGCTGAGAATAAAAAGTATTAATACGAATAGTTGATTTTTCAATGACATACAAATCTCTTATTTATTATTTAAATCCGGCCAACCGGGAGAAAATCTACGGATGCAGGTGAGCTGTCGACAAAAAATTATAAATATCAGCATTGCTGCGAATACTATCCTGGTAAACCATGTTACTGCCAAAAGGATTTGATTGTTATAAATTGGAACTTCCGAAGCAACTATTTTTAGCCAATGTGAATCAATTGAAATCCCATATTCACAGAAGTACCAGATGATAACGATGTATAAAATGTATGTGGCCTTGGTGAGTATGACATCCCTTTTCGCTTTTTGAGTAATGGTCCAGATTGAGGAGAGGGCCAGGTCTGTTTTTTCCTGAGCAGTCGCCATCATCTGGGTCGAGAAGTAATAATAATGTCTCGAGAGGTTAAAAACAATCCATGCACTATATAGCATAAGGATTAAAAGAAATAACGGATAAAGCTGAATCATCTGCTCCACACTGATAATCCCTTGCAACCATTTGGGAAGCAGATCCTGTAGCACTTTTTGCAGATCTGTTTTTTCTTGAGCAACTTCCTGCGAAATTGTGGCAATTTTTTCATTCCGGTTTTGAATTTCTTGTTTTAAGGATCTTTCTTTTTGTCTCAGTGCCTCGGCTAAATTTTTTGTTCGCAGATTTAATTGTTGGGTAAGTTCGAAAATTTCCCGATTTTTTTCAGAAATGGTACCAAACCAGCGCACCCCTATATGGTCTTTTTCCCACCGTTTTATAAATTGTGAAAAATCTTCTATCTGATTGCTGAGTTCATTTAAATCAAAATTCTGCCGGTCAACATTATCCAACTCATTATCTAACGGTTTTATAATCTGCTGTCGAATTATTTTTACGATTTTCAAGATAGTAGAATCGGCTACTTTTTGAGCATCCACCGGGCGGCCTTCCCGGTTAATCCGGGCAAATTTTCGGATAAGATTTTCCTTTTCTATCTCCCATGGTTCAGACTGAATTGCCTGTTGTACGATCTTTAGAGAATCGCCCAAATTCAGATAAATGCTATTAATCTGATCTAGACTGTCTTTTTCGGCAGTGAGACTGAGAATTACTTTTAAGGAATGTTCAGTTTCGTCATGAAAGGGAATCAGAACTCGGATCAGAACCAGAAATCCAAAGATAAGGATACCAATCACCACCCTTTTAATTTGCTTATTTTGTTCTTTCCATAGTTCCAGGTGGCGCTGAAAGCGAAAATCCGATCCATGTAACATTGTGACCTCCCCATAACGGATAATTCACTTTAAAATAAAATATAGTTTTATAAAAACCAAATTTATTAGATCAAATATTTGAAAATGTTCTGAAATTATTTTCTGGAAAATTGTCATACAAATACCTGATGCATCAAAAATATCAGGTCATTGATTTTGATTCACAGAAATAATTATACATTGGCTTACAATGAAGTTATGCTATCACCTAAAACTTAATTTTTTATTCGTTTTTTCCGTCAATCTAATTATATTAAGCACTTTATTTTCAACGATTTCTAAAAAGTAAATTGGAAACATTCAATAAGGAGGCCTCCTTATGTTAAAGCAGCAACGGAAAATAGATCCGGAAATGTTCGAAATGATTCTGGATTCTATTAACAAATTGGAAAAGGAAAAACTACCCCTCGAAACAAAATTAAAATTGGATTTTACCGGTGAATATCCGTCCGATCTGATCAGGTTTATTATGGGACCTGAAATGGGGCTGCATCTGCTGTTTATCTCCGAAGAATATGGCGGCCTGGGTGCAAGTGCCTATGAACTAGCTGTGATTTCAGAACGAATGGCCAAAATGGATTTAGCCATCGCCACGTCGTTTCTGGTGGTTTGTCTGGGAATGGATCCGATCCGAGTAGGAGCCACTCCGGATCAGAAATCTAAATATATTCCACGAATCGCTGAAGAAGGTCTGATGATGGCCTATGGTGTAACCGAACCGAATGCCGGTTCTAATGTCCAGGCGCTAAAAACGAAAGCAGAAAGAGTATTGGATGATTCCGGAAAGGTCAAAGGTTATAAGATCAATGGACAGAAGCAGTTTATTACCAACGCAGCAGTAGCAGATTTATATACAATTCTGGCGGAAACACCGGAAGGTCCTTCTTTTTTTGTGGTGGAAAAAGGCACACCCGGATTGCAGCCTGGCAAACATGAGGATAAACATGGTATTCGTGCTTCAAATACCAGCCCTCTGGTTCTGGAGGATGTTTTTGTTCCTGCTGAAAATTTACTTGGTGGTATTGAAGGCCAGGGCCTGAAGCAGGCCAATGAAGTATTCGGTTACACCCGGTTAATGGTGGCTGCCTTCGGTTTGGGTGGCGGTATGGCTTCTTTGGAAAGGGTCTTAAAATATTCCAAAGAGCGAGTCCAGTTTAAAACAACTCTGGCAGAAAAACAGGGTTACACCCATAAGCTTATTGTTCCCCATGCCGTTCAATTGGAGGCCGCACGGGCATTTATTGAGGAATCAACCTACAAATTGGATTCCTCAGATGTAGACCGTCAGGTGGAGGGCTCTATTGCCAAATATTTTTCAACTGAGGCAGGCGATAAAATGGCGAATGATGGCATTCAGGCTTTTGGCGGTTATGGGTATATGCGTGAATATGAAGTGGAAAAAATAAAGCGGGACATCAAAATATTGACCATTTATGAGGGTACCAGCGAAATTCAACAGAATATCATATCCATGTTTCGCTTACGATCCACTGTTCGAACCAACGGGGAATTCTACGAGGAGTTCGCTAAAGATCTGGATAAACTTCCCTCGGACACTGATGGTCCGTTACTGGCACAAACCATCCGGGCCATGAATCAGGTTATAATGACTGCGCGGCAGTGCCGCTTGACCAGTTTTCAGTATGTTATGTTCCTTCTGGCAGACATGATGACTTGGTGCGAGGTGGCCAATGCTTTGTGCCACAAAGCTGCGGTCTATGAAGGTGAGCAGGGGAGAAGTGTTGACTATATGAAAGCGTGTGCCCGGTTATTTGTCAGGGAGACCATTGAAAAAGTCTATATCAATGGTTTGAAGATCGCCCAGGGTTGCGACAAAGCAAGCGAGGACGTCAAGAAAAATCTTGAAGCATTGAATATTGGTCTGGCCATGCAGGAAATTCTGTCGGATATGGACTTAATTTCTAAAGAATTGGTAGCCAATTAGATTTTAATGATCATCCTTATTGATTGTTAATCATCAGGTCATTTGATGACGTTATTGAATCGGATATCGCAAATAGTCAGCTGATTGCTTATTTCGAGGAGTACGCGCTTCCGAAATTAAAAGCAATAATTACTTGAACAGTTTGTTTGTCTGATTGACTGGCGGGAAAGTGGCTTGACATTCTCTCCTTTGAAAACTAAATTTAGCCTCGCAAATTTTAAGGATTTTAAAAAGATATAAATTGATTGACCATAAAGTGTAACAAATAGATGAGGATTCCATGTCACCCAAAAGTAAAGATTCAAAATATGCCTTAATCCTGGGAGCATCCAGTGGTTTTGGGGCAGCTACGGCATTACGTCTGGCGAAAGAAGGTTATCAAATATTTGGGGTTCACTTGGATCGAAAGGCTACTTTGCATAGAGTGAAGGAATTGATCAGTGAAATCCGGCATTATGGAAAGGAACCATTGTTCTATAATGTGAATGCGGCCGATAAGGACCGTCGGTTAGAAATAGTAAATAAAATTCGGGAAATTATTCCGAAAGGTGAATATATCCGGGTTTTCCTGCATAGCCTTGCTTTTGGTACACTCAAACCATTTGTCGGAGCGGACCGGGATCGGGTGATTAACCAGAGCAATATGGATATGACCCTGGATGTGATGGCTCATAGCCTGGTTTATTGGGTGCAGGAATTATACTGGGCCGATCTGCTGGGCTTTGGTTCCCGGGTTTTCGCTATGACCAGTTACGGTAGCACCCATGTGGTTCCTTATTATGGCGCTATTTCTGCTGCCAAGTCTTCCCTCGAGTCTCACATTCGCCAGCTGGCTATGGAGTTGGCACATATTGGTGTCACAGCAAATGCTATCCGAGGAGGAGTAACAAATACTCCTGCCTTGCAGAAAATTCCGGAACATGAAAGAATGGTTCATGCAGCGGTGGAAAGAAATCCGGGACGACGTCTTACCACACCGGAAGATGTGGCCAATGCTATTGCGGTATTTGCCACAGATGACTGCCAGTGGATGAACGGGAATGTAATTGGCGTGGACAATGCTGAATCGGTAGTGGATTATATCAAGTGAGTGGAAAGAGTACAAAAGATGTATTCGATCAGAAACCTGTTCGGGTGGAGCGAACCAGAGTATTAATTGACCTGGATGGGGTAGTCCGGGATTTTGTCGGGAGTTTGACAAAGGTTTATAAATTTCATTATCCCGATCATGATGTACTACCTATTGTTTCGCGCAGACTGGAGGATTTTTTCCCGATCGGAGATCAGATATATAAATTTGTTAAATCAGAGCAGATCGAAAAAATAATGGCAGATGCAGATGCCTATCCCGGTGCCCTGGAAACGCTCGAAAAGTGGAAAGAAAAATTTGAAATTGTCGTAGTAACATCGCAACCGGATTTTAGCCGGGCAGCAACTTACTTGTGGATTGGAAAAAATAACATTCCCACAAACGAAGTGCATGTGACATATTATAAATCTGAAATCGATGGGTATGCATTGTTGGATGATTTTATTGATAATCTGATTGAGTTCCAGTCAACCGGTCGGTTAGCGGTATGTTTTGATCAACCCTGGAATCGTGATTGGGAGGGGCCACGGGTAAAAACGGTAGATGAGTTTTTTCGTTTGGTTGAAAATAATCGGACAGAATAATTAAAGAAGCAGTCAAATAATTAAACAACTGAGGATTACATGGGAAAACAGTATAATTCGCGTGAAAAAAGAAAAAAAAGGAATCGTTATATTAAACGCAAAAAAGCGGAAAGAAACGCTACCCGGAGTAAGAAGAGCAAATCTTAATGTCTGATGTCAAACAATCATTGGTTCATGTAAATTATTTTTTGATTTGGTTTGATACAGCTTTACTCCAAATTAGCTGAAATGAATTTATAGAATGCTGGTGAATCGCTTTTGGAAAAAGCTCAAGTCACAGGGTCTGTAAGGAGAAAGTTTCATATCTCAACCAGGACAGGTTATGGGAAACTTGGCGCCTGGGCGAGTATTCTGCTTAATTTTGTCTTGTTCATCATTAAAGGAGTATTGGGATTAATTACCGGCAGTTTATCCCTGATTGCCGACGCCTTTCATACTTTAAGTGATATGGGAACAAGTATTATAGTGCTTGTTTCGTTTTATGTGGTGGCTAAACCCTCCGATAAAGAACATCCTTTCGGACATGGGCGAGCTGAATTTATTTCAGCCATTATCATGTCTACCATTCTGGCGATCACTTCATTTGAACTATTAAAATCGAGTATCGATAGAATTTTGCATCCCAAACCATTTCTGGCCGCCTGGTGGGTTATTGGCATTATTCTGGTTACTGTTCTATTAAAAGAAGGATTAGCATTCTATTCCCGGTCACTGGCAAAAAGAATAAATTCTCCTGCTCTGAAAGCCGATGCTTGGCATCACCATCTGGATGCAATTTCATCCCTGTTTGTGGTGATCGCTTTTGTCTTCTCGCATTTTAATTTTCCAAATTTAGACGGCCCGGCAGGAATTGTGATTACCTTAATAATTCTGTATTCCGCTTATGGAATCGCAAAAGGACCCATTGATAATTTGCTTGGTGTTTCGCCGGATGAGAAAATTCTGGATAAAATTGAAGAAATTACCCTTCGATTCCCAGGGGTAAAGGGCATTCATGATATTATTGTACATAATTACGGGGAAATGCGAATTATTACCCTTCATATTGAAATAGAGGAAAATTTATCATTCGTTAAAGCTCATCAGATAGCCGAAAATGTGGATAAAACATTACGGCAGGAATTGAATGCTTATGTAACGGTTCATTATGACCCGGTAATGCCCAGGACCCCTGCTTATCTTGAAATTGAAAAAAAGTTGAAGGAATTTTGCCATTCCACCCGGGAATGCCATTCTTTTCATGACCTTAGAATTTATGGCAGGGAGAAAAATTTAAGGGTTATGTTTGATATCGTATCCGATTTGAATATTAAAAATATATCGGAGGGAAAATTGATTGAAAATTGTCAGCAATTTCTGATGCAAGAAGTACCGGAAATTAAAAAAGTGATCATTAAAGTAGAACCGAGATTTTCCATATCCCGAAAATCCCGTCACAATGAATCTTAACCAGTTCTCCCCAAGTTAAAGGAATACCAGAAGCAGAATTTCTTTTGTTATAATTAGATTTAGGCTGATTTTTAACTATTTAATATTTTAATATTATATCTGTAATATTGACAGGATTGCTTGAAATGGAGCCAATTTACCTGGATTATAACGCTACAACTCCGATTGAGCCGGCAGTGTCGGAAACCATGCTTCCTTTTATTCTGAAAAATTTTGGAAATCCTTCTAGCATACACGCCTATGGTTTGGCTGCGAAAAAGGCGGTGGAAAATGCCCGAAAACAAATAGCAAATTTACTCCAATGTAACATCGATGAGATCATCTTTACCAGTGGCGGTTCGGAATCCAACAATTATGCCTTAAAGGGAGTAGCCCGGGCTTACCGGGAAAAAGGTAATCATATTATTACCAGCCAGATTGAGCATCCGGCTGTTACTGAGGTCTGCCAATATTTGGAAACAGAGGGATATAAAGTTACCTACTTGCCGGTTGATGAATTCGGAATTGTAGATCCTAAAGATGTTGAATCCGCCATTACACCCGGTACCATACTTATCTCGATAATGCATGCAAACAACGAAGTTGGCACAATCCAACCGATCAGAGAAATGGCTGAAATTGCCCATCGAGAGGGCATACTTTTCCATTCGGATTGTGCTCAGTCGGTTGGGAAAATCCCGGTAAGCGTGCCTGCACTAGGAGTCGATTTGCTATCCGTCGCCGGACATAAACTTTACGGACCGAAGGGGGTAGGGGTACTCTTTGTAAAATCCGGTGTAAAGCTGGAAAAACTCATCCACGGGGCGAATCACGAAATGAACCGGCGTGCCGGTACTGAGAATGTCATCGAAATTGCCGGGCTGGGTAAAGCCTGTGAGTTGATTCAAAAAAGTCTTGATAAAGACCAACGCCATCTTAAAAAACTCAGGGACCGTCTGGAAAAAAAACTTTTGGATGAATTTGCAGATGCAAAAGTAAATGGTCATCCGGAAAAAAGATTGCCAAACACATTAAGTATTAGTTTCCCCAGTATTGAAGCAAATACCATTCTTTCGGAATTAAATTCGATTGCCGCATCCGCGGGAGCAGCATGTCACTCAGATCGGGTAGATGTGTCCCATGTTCTTACAGCGATGAAGATTCCGCTAGAATATGCGATGGGAACGATTCGTTTATCAGTCGGCAAATTTACCACGATGGAAGAGATTGATCGGGCTTCAGACGAGATTTCCACGGTAGTGAAACGGTTGAGTGGCGAAAAGCCGAAAATATTTCTCGCTAGGGAAGGAGAAGAAATAAAATTAACCCAGTATACTCATGGTCTCGGATGCGCATGTAAACTTCGTCCTCAGCTGCTTGAAGAGGTGATTAAAAAATTGCCCGTACCGAAGGACAAGAACATTTTAGTGGGTATTGAGACCTCAGATGATGCTGCTGTTTACAAGATAAGCGAAAAGGAAGCGATTGTCCAAACAGTCGACTTCTTTACTCCCATCGTTGATGATCCGTTTTATTTTGGGGCAATTGCTGCAGCAAATTCCCTGAGTGATATCTATGCCATGGGTGGCAGACCACTTTTTGCTTTAAATATAGTCGGTTTTCCCAGTAATCGGTTACCCCTCACCGTGCTGGAGGATATTTTGAGAGGAGCGCAATCCAAAGCTGAAGAAGCGGGGATTTCGATTATTGGCGGCCATACAGTAGATGATACCGAACCCAAGTTTGGTCTGGCTGTCACTGGATTGGTGAGCAACCAAAAAATCCTGAAGAACAATACTGCCCGGAATGGTGATGTTCTGATTCTGACCAAACCGCTTGGAACCGGGATCCTTTCAACCGCCCTGAAGCAAGGACTACTGGAAGATGATTTATCTCAACTTCTCATAGATACTATGGCTTTGCTGAATAAGAAAGCGGCCGAAGCAATGAGCGAAATTGAAGTGCATGCTTGTACGGATATCACTGGATTTGGCCTCATCGGCCACCTTCTGGAAATGATGAATGGTTCCGGCACCTCGGCACTTATTGATAATAAAAATGTGCCCTTTTTACCTCAGGTGGATGCCTTTGCGGCAGCTAATATCATTCCCGGTGGAACAAGGGATAATTATCTATTCACAAAAAGTTATGTATCTTATGCTTCGGTTATTTCAGAAAGCAGACAGTTGATGTTAAATGATGCCCAGACTTCGGGAGGACTGTTAATATCAGTGGCTAAAAATAAAGCTGAAAAACTTCTACAAATTTTGAATGAGAAAAGTGTCCAGGATTCCAAGATTATTGGCAGGATTATTTCCAGAGCTTCCGAAATCATTGCTGTTGAATAACGAAAAAATCGTTTAAATTTAAGCGGTAATGCATTCAGCTATTGTGTCAAATTAATTTGTTACTTATAATATTATTGCACATAATTGATCAGAGGAAAATATGGTAAAATCCATTTTATTAGCTGTGGATGGTTCAGCATTTACCGATCCGGTATTGCAATATGGGATTTTTCTGACAAAAAAATTTGATGCCCATCTTCGCGTTTTATCGGTTATTGACATCCGAATTTTTGAGTGGGCAGTGGCAATTGGTGTGGAAGGCTTTGCCCCAATTATTCCTACCTCAGGATACCAGGAAGAATCACAAAAGCTTCTGGAGGAAAAGGCCAGGGAGGTACTGAATAAAACCGAAAAAATTCTCCAAAAAAATAATCTTCAGTATACTTTGGAAAAAGAGAGTGGCAATCCGGTGGATGTAATTTGCGACAAAGCCCGGCTGGTAGATCTGGTAATTATGGGTGCACGGGGAGAATTTGCCAAATGGAGCGATAAAATGCTTGGCGCAACACTTGAAGCAACCACCAGATTATCTATTAAACCCATATTTATCGCGCCGAAAGAATATTCAGAAATCAAAAAAATCCTGGTTCCTTATGATGGCAGCGAAAATGCCAGTAAAGCTCTTTATTTGGCCGCTTTCTTTGCTTCGGAAATGAAACTTCCTTTGGTTTGCCTGAATGTAAATGAATCGAAAGAGGAGGGGAAACGGTATTTGGAAGAAGCCAGAGAATATCTTGATCCCTATGATATTCCACAAATTGAGGAAAAGATAGTCGAGGGCGAGCCTTCGGATAAGATTGTGGAAGTGGCCAAAGAATCCGGAGCAAATCTGATTGTTATGGGCTCATACGGCCATTCTCGAATCCGCGAGGCCATTCTGGGAAGTGTAACCGTGCAGACTATGCGTAAATCGACCTGTCCCCTCCTAATGGCAAGATGATGTTAACGTATAAAGATTTTGAAACTCTGAAACGTTACCAAAGATATGAGATTTCGATTAGTGAGTTTGTAATTTGGACTCTAATCGATCCAGATAGTGTTCCCGGCGTTGCAGCTCTTTGAGTTTGAGATAAAGGGGAGTTCGCCGTTTACGATGATATTTGATTTTTGTCTCTCCTCCCATTCGATCAATTGTGGCTATAATTTCTTGATAATTCTGATCGTACTCCTCTCGAATTTTCTGTAGATCCATGGGAATTCCTCCCACAAAGATTATCTATACCTGTTCAACATTCTGTTACAACAATTGATCTCATTTAAATTATCGAACCAAAATTTTTGAAATTTATGATTTAGGGTAATAATTTTTATTTTTCTCTATTTTTTATTAGATTTAAGTCATAAATATCGTTACATTATTTTATTCATATATCTTGTTAAAATTCTGTATGTTAGAAAAAAAGAATATTTTAATTGTCGAAGATGATCACGATTTACTTTGGTTGCTGAACAAAATATTAAATATGAATGGATTCAATATTTTACAGGCGGTTAATGCTGAAGAAGCGGATCAGGTCTTCACTCAGAATCTAGATACTCTTGATGCAATTATCCTCGATCTCTCTCTTCCGGATGAACATGGAAAAGTTGTCTGTAAAAAAATACTGGATAGGTTACCTGAAATCCCGGTCATCATTACCACCGGGTATGAAGAAAGCACACAGCAAGCCGAACTTGAAAAGATGGGAGTAAGTGCCTACCTGATAAAACCGTTTGATATTATGAAACTGGTTAAAATTGTTTCTGATCTCACCCGACCTTCCTGATTTATTTTGTTTTCTCAAAAAAAATTAGTAATTTTTTCTGACTGATTTAGAGTTAAGTTAAATTAGAATGTTATTTCTCACATATTATGGAGGAAATGCCATGCCGAATCTATTAAATGAATTGATTGCAATCGAAGAAGCTTGCGCAAAAGCATTTAACCAGAAGGATCTGGAAAGGCTTCTCAGTAATTTCTCTGAAAATATTTCCGGTTTCTCCTCCACCGAACACGATCGGTTCCAGGGGCAGGCTGAACTCAAAAAGACATTTGAATATTATTTGGCCGAAGCGGATAATGTTACCTATGAGATCATGAATCCGGTAGCCACCGATCTCAAGGAAATTGCCATCCTCAGTTTTTACTGGCGGGTAACCCTGTTGCGCGGAAACAAAAGAGTTGAGATTCCAGGCCGCGGCACGCATGTTTTCCAAAAGAAAAATAATACCTGGAAGATTATCCACGAACATTTTTCACGGGCACATTAGCCAACTCCTTTCTGATAGTTATTTGACGAGAACGGATGAATCTTGCAGAAGATATTGATTATTCAAACGGCATTTATTGGGGATGTAATTCTCTCGATTCCATTGATCAGGGTTATTAGTCAGAATTTTCCTGAGGCAGAGATACATTTTCTGACTATTCCGGCATCAAAGAATACCGTTGAGACGCTGCCCTATATTTCAAAACTCTGGATTTATGATAAACATAACCAGGAAAAGGGGCTCATTGCTTTTCTGCGTTTGATTAAGCAAATAAGATCAGCGAACTTTGATATGGTTATTACCCCGCATCGTTCCTTACGTACGGCTTTACTTGGATTCCTGTCCGGTATTTCTGTAAGAATTGGTTTCAAATCCAGTGTTGGTTGGGTTTTATACACCAATAGAGTGGAGTATCTTTCAAAATTTCATGAGATAGAAAGAAATTTGAGACTGGTTGAACCATTGAATATCAATATTGGTCACAAGGAGTTACCGGAAATAAATATTACTGAACAGGACCAATCTAAGGTTGACCAATGGTTTGAAGAGCAAAAAATCCTCAATCAGCATAAAATTATTGCCATGGCTTCCGGATCGGTTTGGTTTACTAAAAGATGGCCTTCAGATTATTTTCGGAAATTGGGGGAAAAAATATCAGAGTCAGGTTATCGTGTCATTTTCATCGGATCAAAACAGGATCAGTATTTATATGCGGAAATAAATAAACATAATAATCCTTTATTTTATAACGCTATGGGTTTGTTCTCTTTACGACAGACCGCGGAAATTATCCGCAGATCGCAGTTACTCATCAGCAATGATAGTGCACCCACCCATCTGGGAGTTGCGATTAAGACGAAAGTCCTCACCATTTTTGGATCAACCATTCCGGAATTTGGGTTTTATCCCTATGGGGATGATGACCACATTATTCAGATAGAGAATTTGTATTGCCGGCCCTGCACGGACCATGGAAGACATTCGTGCCCCCAGAAGCACTTTCGTTGTATGCTGGAAATAACTCCTGAAATGGTATTTCAAAAAGCTATGGATATGATAAGTGCAAGTTCTGAAGATAGATCCCTTTGAACCGGAGATTCAATCACTCCAGATCGCAGCCGATCGGCTCAAGAAGAATAAGGTGATTATTCATCCTACAGAAACAGTCTATGGATTAGCAGGTAATTATTCCAGTGATCGGGTAATTCAAAAGGTGATGGAAATAAAGGGACGGAAAACTACTCAGCCTTTTTCCATTTTGGTAGACAATGTCACGACTATCCTTGAGCTGAGTGGAAATGATGATGAATGGCTGGAAAGGTATCTGACTCAAATACTGCCAGATGCGGTAACCGTCCTTGTTCCGAGAAGAAGGAAACTAGAGTTTTCTTTTTGGAATCAATTCTCTCATCTCGGTTTTCGCTTTCCGCAACATTCAATTTCAACTTCCCTGGTTACATTGACCGGGACTCCGTTAATTACAACCAGTGCCAATCTAAGCGGTGAAAAATCCCCACCATCAATCAATGAAATTAGCCGGGAAATATTGGATCGGGTCTCTTTGGTTCTAGATGCCGGTGAGACAATTTATAAGATATCTTCCACTATCATTAAGATAAGTGATAAGGAACCGTATATCGAACTGATCCGTGAGGGAGCGGTTGCCTTTGAAAAAATAAAAAACTGTTTAGAAAAGTAACATCTATTAATACATTTAGACCTTCCGAAATCAAATACAATAAAGTGAGTAAGATGTATAAAGTTCTGTTCGCATGTACGGCAAATGTTTGCCGAAGTCCTATGGCTGAAGCAATATTAAAGAATCTGATAAAAAAGGAGAATCTCGAAAAATTTATCGAGGTAGATTCTTTTGCTGTTTGGGGTGGTGATGGATTTTCACCTTCAGATTTATCTCAAAAAGTAGTACTGGAACATGGACTTGATATTTCCACACATCTATCCCAGAGTATCTCACCAAAGATACTCAATTCAGGTGATCTCATTTTATGCATGACGCCTCAACATAAGAGCGATTTGCTTCATGTTTTTCCTCACCTCGAAGCGAAGATTTTTACTTTGACTGATTTTGGCCGAAAATCCGCCCCAAAGAAGAATGCAATTGATGATCCGATTGGCATGAATTTAAATTTTTACCGACGGATTTACCGGGAAATTGAGCACGAAATCCTGAGGATATATCCAATCATTAAAAGAAAAGCCGGGATTCAACAGACGACTAACGATACCTGAAATAATATGTTCCTGATTACCTATCACCCTGGATTATCCGGACTTATTCGATGAAAATCCTCACCAGCATTATAAAAATTCTGTTCATTATTATTTTTTTGTTCTTAATTCTTGGATACGCTCAAATTCTCATCCCGGTCATTAAATCTGCCATTGTCACAGGCTATTACTTTTATAGCTTTCTTGCAGGCAGTATAACATTCCTTTTATTATGGTATTTCTTTTTTTCATCCCGGAATGGATTCTGGAGTACTTTAGAACATGAGTTAACTCATGCGGTTTTTGCCTTAATTTTTTTTAAAAAAATTCACACCATATCGGCTTCCCGTAAATCCGGGGGACATATCACCATCGAAGGCGGCAATACTATTATTGCATTGGGTCCCTACATTTTACCGCTTGCTGCAATAATTTTACTTGCCCTGAAATTCATATTTCCTGCCAGATTCGAATTAGGTATGAATTTTTTAATAGGCTATACCTATATGTTCCATTTCACCTCACTGATCAGAGAATTTCATCATCAACAACCGGATATTCAAAAGTCCGGTTATTTATTTTCCTTCACGTTTATGATCTTCTGGAATATGTTCTTCTTTATCGTTCTCCTCTCCACCATTCATCTTTCTTCCGGCCAACTGGGAAAATATCTTGTCATGGGATTTCATTTTTCGGTTGGCCTGTTCTATTCGGTTGGCAAAACTTTTCTTACTATTTTTCAAAGTCTCTAATTATATTTATCTTTAATATCTTGAAAGATAAAATTAATTGTCTTACTCAAGTTATTAATTGAAACAGAAATCCCGTTTGTTCGTTAATTATAAAATTCAAAAACTAGAAATCTTTCAGGAGTATTAAAAAAATGAAATTGAGGCATGTTTTATACTTTCTCGTCATTGCTGCTGCGGTTCAATTTGGATGTAGTTCTAAAGAATCCAGCGGCAAACCCGCCGGAAATGCTGCCGGACAAGACACCATCAATTCCGGACAACCGGATTCCAATGCGACTGGCTCCCCGCAGATGAGCCAAAATAATGATCCCGGTATTCCGGTTGAGGTAACCCCCGTTACCAGAGGTGAAATTTCCAGTTATTTATTATATAATTCTACCTTAGAAACCGAACAAATGGCGGATGTATTTGCCCGGATACAGGGTATTGCTGAGAAGATTTATGTGGAAGAAGGCGACCGGGTTTCCCGTAATCAGGCACTTCTGCAGATAGAAGAGGATGAATATGCCCTGGCAGAGCAAAAAGCCCGCCTGGAATATGACACCAAACTATCTGAGTTCAAAAGGTTTGAAGCTTTGAAGGATAAGAATCTGATCAGTGAAGAGGAATTTGATAATGCCAGATTGGCCGTCCGTCAGGCGGAGCTAGCTTGGAAGCAGGCCAAGCTGAATCTGGATTATACTATTGTGCGTTCTCCCATCGATGGTGTGATCGGAGAGAGAATGGCCAAAATTGGGGACAGGATTCAAACCTCCACCAGACTTTTTGTCGTCACAAATCCCAATGAAAAAGTGGTGAAAGTGTATGTACCGCAGGACGAATTACCCAAGTTCTCGATTAATCAGCAGGCGATTATTCAAAGCGATGTGATGCCCGAAAAGATATTTCAGGGCTGGGTAAAACGGATCAGTCCGATTGTGGATCCTACCAGTGGAACCTTTAAGGCGACTGCCGGTGTTCGTGATCCCCAGAATCTTCTCCGGCCGGGTATGTTTGTGAGCGTGAGACTGATTGTGGATGTCCGGCCCAATACAATGCTCATTCCCAAAACTGCGCTTATTTACGAAAACGAGCGAACTTATTTCTTTGTGGTTGGTTCCGATACCGTGCAAAAGTTGGAACTTAAAAAAGGTTTCGAAGATGCAGAAAAAGTTGAGGTATTAAACAGCATACCGGACACCGCCAAAATAGTTGTGGTTGGGCAGGGCGGACTCAAAGAGGGCAGTAGTATAAAGATTTTAAAAGAGAAGTATTATCACTGGCAAGTTTTACCCGGAAAGGAAGAATCTGGGAAAGTTAGCTAATTGCTAGTTTGTCTGTATAATTTCAAAGTAATTTCAGATCATTTGGCAAGATTAGACGAGATTATTATTTATGAACAAAAAAGTCACAGATAGCAGTTTTTTCAAATTTACCACTACCCGGCCGGTTGCCATTATTATGGTTGTTTTGGGTATTCTGGTCTTCGGCTGGCTTTCTTATAACCAACTATCCCTTAATTTAATGCCCGATATCTCTTATCCCTCGCTCACGGTAAGAACCGAATATGCGGGCACCGCTCCGGAAGAGATTGAGACAACCATTTCCCGTCCGATTGAAGAAGCACTCGGTGTGGTTGGTAACCTGGTCTCAATTAGTTCGGTTTCCAAAGCAGGTCAATCGGATGTGATCCTGGAATATAACTGGGACGTCAAAATGGAGGATGCGATTGGGGAGGTGAGGGAAAAATTAGATCAGGTTTTTCTGCCGGAGGAAGCAAAAAAGCCGGTTATTCTGCGATACGATCCATCGCTGGATCCGATACTCCGTCTGGGAGTTACCGGCGGTCCGGATTTATTCTATACCCGTTACGTAGCCGAAGAACAGATCAAACGGGATCTGGAAACAGTAGACGGTGTAGCGGCGGTCAAGGTCAAAGGTGGTTATGAGGAAGAAATTTGGGTGGAGCTGGATGAAAAGAAAATCTCGCTCATGGGATTGGATATTCAGCAAATTCGGGATCGCTTAGCCAGGGAAAATGTAAATCTGGCTGGTGGTAACTTAAAGGAAGCCCAGACCGAATATATTGTCCGGACGCTAAATGAATTTAAAACCATACCAGAAATTGGCAAAACTGCCATCCGGCTGGATAATGGTGTTGAAATAAAACTGGATGATATCGGGAAAGTTTATCGCACCAACAAAGAAAGACAGATCATTACCCGGCTTAATGGTCAGGAAAGTGTGGAGTTAGAGATTTATAAAGAGGGCAGTGCCAATATCGTGGATGTGGCCAAAAAAGTTCGGGATCGGGTGTTCGGAACTGCTGCTCAACAGGCCTTTGTCCAGAGAATGAAGGAAACCCGAAAAGCGGCAAGTGAACAAACCACTGCCAAACCAGATGAGAAAAAAACTAAAGGTCCGGGTACCAGCGGTGGGAACGATTTCCGGCAGCGAATGCTGGAAAAAAGTATGACCAATTTTTTAAACTACTCACTGCCCCAGGGAATGGAGATTCATCTACTTACCGACCAATCGGTTTTCATCAGCAATTCCATTGATGAAGTAAAAAATACCGCCATTATGGGTGGTATTCTGGCGATCATTGTTCTGTTTTTCTTCCTCAATAATCTCAGGACAACTTTTATTGTTGGATTATCCATCCCCATTTCGATTGTTGCCACCTTTGCCCCCATGAAATTATTTGGGGTTTCACTCAATATTATGTCTCTGGGTGGTTTAGCCCTGGGAATAGGTATGCTGGTTGACAACTCAATCGTGGTAACCGAGAGCATATTCAGATGCCGGGAGGAAGGGGATAGTTTCATTGATTCGGTGGTTCGGGGAACCCATGAGGTGGGTGGCGCGGTTACGGCATCGACCCTCACCACCATTGCGGTTTTCTTTCCCATGGTTTTTGTAAAGGGTGTTGCCGGTCAAATTTTTGGCGACATGGCTTTAACCGTGGTTTTTTCACTTATGGCCTCGCTGGGAGTTGCCCTGTTTTTTATTCCCATGCTGGCTTCCCGGAAAATTGAATTGCCTGAATCTTTTTCCGCCAAAGAATCCCCGGGAAAATTTCTTATCCGTTTTGAAAGTATCATCCAGTTGAAAGAAAATCTTGGGGAATGGTGGAAGGCAGTGACTAAAACACCTCCGGGTAAGAAGATAGTAAATCTAATCCTGACACCATTTTGGATTTCTTATATTTTCATCCGTTTTGTGCTCTTCTTTGTGCTTAATTTGTTCAGCAAACTTTTTACCCTGGTGTTGTTTCTCATCGGCATTATCATCAAGTCTGTGATATTTGTTTTTCAGAAGATTTTTTCTTTACCCCTGCGTTTCCTGACCAATTTATTCGATACCGGATTTAAATCTGTCTATGATGCATATCCACAGTTACTAGATTGGGCTCTGGTCAATAAAACAACCGTGATTCTTTCGGCGGTCATACCATTCCTGCTGGTTATTTTTATCATATTGCCAAATCTCGGTAGTGAACTCATCCCGGAAGTTCACCAGGGTGAATTCAATGTGGAAATTACGCTTCCAGTAGGGACGCCTGTCGAACGCACTGTACAAACCATCAAACCGATTGAGAAGCTCATATTAAATCAGGATGAAGTAGCAAAGATTGCCACGGTTGCCGGTGTAGATTTAACTAAAATCAGCCAAAGGGAAGCCGGGGAACATACAGCCATAATTACCGCTACGCTCAAGCCCTCTAACTCGCCGATTCGGACAGAAGAACGGGTTATTCGAAAGGTACGTGGCCTGCTGAGAAATTATGGTGGGATGGATTTTAAAATCTCCAGACCGGTACTTTTTAGTTTTAAAACCCCGGTGGAAGTTGAAATAAAGGGCTATAATTTGCAGGAACTGGCTATTGCCAGTCGTGATGCAGTGAATATTATTTCTCAGATTCCGGGGATTTCCGATGTCAAGACTAATTTGCAGTCCGGGAATCCGGAAGTAAGGATTGTCTACGACCGGGCCCGGCTGGCCTTTTATAACCTGAATATTCTCGATGTGGCCAATATCGTCCGGAATAAGGTTCGGGGTGATGTGGCTACCCAGTTTAAGCAGGAAGACCGGAGAATTGATGTTCGGGTGAAAATCCGGGAAAAAGATAAGGCAACCCTGGATATTTTAAAACGGATTAACATCAATCCGGCAGGGGACATTCCCATACCGCTGGAAAGTGTGGCTCGGATTACCATTGAAGAAGGACCAAGCGAGATCCGGCGGGTTAATCAACAGCGGTCGGCGCTGGTGATGGCAAATATTGTAGACCGGGATCTGTTCAGTGTGAGTAGTGATGTTTACACCGCCTTAAGGTCAATGGATCTGCCCAGTGATTTTACCTTTGAAATTACCGGGCAAAATAAAGAAATGGAAGTTTCGCTGGGTAGTCTAAGACTGGCACTACTTCTGGCCATATTCATGGTTTACATCGTTATGGCCTCCCAGTTTGAATCGTTTTTACATCCATTTGTTATTTTATTTACCATTCCCCTGGCCCTTATTGGCGTTGCCATTGTGCTTTTTATTCTTGGTATACCACTCAATATCATGGTATTTCTTGGTCTTATTATGCTGGCGGGTATCGTTGTAAACAACGCAATTGTATTGGTTGACTATATCAATCAACTGCGTCGAAAGGGTCTGTCTAAAGTAGAAGCGATTAAGCAGGGCGGCCAGGCTCGGTTACGCCCCATTCTGATGACTACTGCCACCACTGTACTTGGACTCCTGCCTATGGCACTTGGTCTGGGAGATGGCGCCGAAATCCGGACACCCATGGCCATTACGGTGATCGCCGGTTTAATCAGTTCGACCATTTTAACCCTGGTAATTATTCCAACTGTGTATGCATTATTTGAAAAGGGAGAATAATTCCGGATGAATAAATCTTCATTTTTACCCAGACTGGCTATTAATCGGCCAGTGACAATCGCAGTCACTTTCCTGGCAATCCTGGTAGTTGGTTTCATTGCCTTTAAACAAATTGCTATAGAACTTTTGCCCACCGGATTCAGGGCCCCTTATCTTGGGGTCTGGGTTCCTTACCGTAACGCCAATCCCCAGGAAATTGAAGAGCAAATAGCCCGGCCGGTGGAGGAAGAAATCCGGACTATTGCCGGGGTGAAGAAGGTTGAGTCTTACAGCCATACCGATGGATGCTGGATTGGGCTTGAGTTCGTCCAGGGTACTGATATGGATTTTGCCTACGATCAGCTTCGGGACCGGATGGAACGTGCCCGGGCACTTCTGCCGGATGATATCGATCGGTATTTTCTCCGAAAATTCGGAAGGAATGATGAGCCGATCATTTTCCTATCGATCTCTATCCCGGAAACCATGGAAGATCCCTATTATGTGGTGGAGCATTATATCAAACGGCCCATTGAAAGGATCGATGGTGTTGCCAATATCGAGATCTGGGGAGCATTCGAGAAAGTGATCCAGATTCTGGTGGATCAGGACAAGGTGGATGCTTATGGAATCAATCTTTTCCAGACCATCTCCCAGCTTCGCCGGGATAATTTTGCCATCTCATCCGGTTGGGTGTCGGAGGCGGAAAAGAAATTTACCGTACGCTCCCTGGGCCGATTCCAAAATATTGATGATATCCGGAAAATTCCCATCAATGATAAGGGCTTAACCCTGGATGATGTCGCCGAAGTTCGTTATGATGTGCCGGAGCGAAACTGGTTCCAGCGCGTAAATCGTAAACCATCGATCAAACTGGGAATTTTTAAGGAATCGCTGGCAAATACGGTTGATCTGAGTCATAAACTGAAAGACATGCTTCAGAATGAAATCAGTAAATATCCTGCGCTGAAGGGTGCAGAAGTAAATATCCTGTTTGTCCAGGGGGATCTGATCGAGGAATCGATCAATAACCTTATAGACACCGCGCTGTGGGGAGGACTGTTTGCATTGCTGGTCATCTTTTTCTTCCTCAGGCGAATCCGGATTACCCTTATCATGACCCTGGCAATCCCGCTGTCTATCCTGATATCCCTGACTATTACCTATTTCATTGGGTGGACTCTGAACACAGTCACCATGATGGGTTTGATGGTGAGTGTGGGAATGGTGGTGGATAATGCCATTGTGGTGCTGGAGAATATTTATCGTAAAAGAAATGAAGGAATGGCCCCCAGGGAAGCATCCATTAGCGGGGCAAGCGAAGTTTCTCTGGCAGTCACCATGGCCACCCTGACCACAATTGTTGTGTTTTTGCCCATTCTGCTGATTAATGACTCCTTCTTTTTTTACCTCAGACGGGTCGGTATCCCGGTCATCTTTGCCCTGCTCGCGTCACTTTTTGTGGCCCTGGTTTTAATTCCACTGGTCACCACCCGGGTTATTTCCACAAAACCAATCAAAGAACTGCCGGTAATTGCCTGGAATAGAAATTTATACAAAAAAATACTCAGTTTTGTACTAAACCGCAGGCTTGACATGGTGGTAGTAATCCTGTTTATCATGTTTATAACCTTCGGGGTTTTGGGACCAAGAATTCCTTCATCGGATCTCACTCCGGGAAATATCAGCGATTTTAATTTGATCTATGATATGCCGCAAAATTATACCGAAGAAGAGACTAATGACTTTTTCCGGGAGGTTGAGGATACGCTGTTTGCCCATGCCGATCGTTACAATATCAAAGCCGTGGATACCGGCTTCCGGAAAACTTTTGGACGGGTGCGGGTCTTTCTGTATCCGGCCGATAAAGATCAATGGTACAATACCATTTACCGCACACTCCGGGATTGGATTGGCAAGCCGATGCATCAAAAACTCGATAGCGATGCGGTACTAGCAGATTTGAGAGACCGGTTACCAACCAGACCCGGTATTCGCTTCAGAACTTCCTGGCGGGGTTCCTCGGAAGAGGATGAAGGCTCGGTTTCGATAGTAATGTATGGGGATGACACCGGAAAGCTGGAAGAATTATCGACGGAAGTGGAGCGGCGGATGAGGCTGATACCAGGTGTCATCAATGTGGAAACTGACCGGGAATTGGGTGGCGATGAAATAAATGTGGTGATGAACCGGGATATTGCCCAGCGGAATGGAATCAATCCCAATCAGGTAGCTTATACCATTATGTACGCGGTTCGGGGACTCAACTTACCTCGGTTTTATGCCAAAGATAAAGAGATTGAAATGCGCATTCAGCTCAAAGAAGAGGACCGGCAAAATCTGGAACAGTTGAAAAATATTACTTTCATCAACCGTGATGGAAGGGCCGTGCCTCTTTCTTCACTGGCAAAATTTAGGATTGAAAAGGGATTTGGAGAAATTGCCCGGCAGGATGGTAAAACATTTCTGGAGATCAAGGCAAAGACGCCCAAAGAGGATCTGGGCAAAATATCCGGACAAATTGATAAACTAATGGCAGATTTTCAGCTTCCCTATGGATACTCCTGGCAGAAGGGCTCCCGTTTTATGCGAATGCAGGAGCAGGATGACAGTTTCCAGCGGGCCATGATTACCGCAATTGTTTTTGTGTTCATTCTTATGGGTATTCTGTTTGAATCTTTTGTGCTGCCGCTCTCAGTTATCGTTGCTGTCCCGCTTTCTATTTTCGGAGCGAATCTGGCGCTGTTCCTTACCGGCACTTCCAGGGATATGATGGCTGGCATCGGTATGGTGATCCTGATCGGGGTGGTGGTGAACAATGCCATCGTTCTGGTGGATATGATCAATCGTCTGCGCAATGAAGGGTACGACCGACGATCCGCCATTCTGGAAGCTGGTTCGTTGCGCTTTCGGCCAATCCTGATGACCAGTTTTACTACTATTGGCGGTTTGTTGCCCATGGCCCTGGGGAATGCTGCTCTTATCGGCGCCCCTTATGCACCAATGGGACTAACGCTGATTGGCGGCTTGTTTACCAGCACGGCCTTGACGCTGCTGGCGGTGCCGGTGCTTTATACCCTTTTTGATGATTTGAGTCTTTACTTTAAAAGAGTTTTGCTATGGATGCAAAAGGGTGGAGAGAAAGTTCCGGAGCGACCAGTTGCTGAGTAATTTTAAGTAATTAAAATTTGATAAAGGGATTTTTGAATAAATCCCTTCTCCGCAAACTGACCGGTTTATCTAAAATTTCCTTCCAGATAACCGCCTGTTTTAATTTTCCCATTCCTGATAAATATTGGACCTGGGGCTGATAACTTTGTTCCGGCGTCTCTAAAGGCTCTATTTCAATCTCAATTTTTTCCTTTTTTATTTCAGTTTCAGGCGAAGGGAATTCCTCCTCTTCAATTATTTCGGCATTTAGCTCCACCGGCAGAATATGGATTTCCGTCTCGGGTAAACTTTCCTCAGGCTCGAGCACCATTTTTTGCTCCGGTATCCGGACCGTGGAGGAAGGGACTTTTTCCGCTTCTTTGGGTAATCCCAGGAGATCCCTTAAAAACGGGGGTATTTCCGATTCGGTCTTTGGTTTTGTCGGTCTTACCGATTTTGGCGATTGTTTAGCTTCCCGTTGTTTCGATTTTTTGGACAGCTGGCTTAACAGCGATATGATACCCCAGATGATAATAAAGGCAATTATTTCATTCATTTGTTTTCTCTTTATGCAATTTTTGAACCTTTGAGCTCAAGATCGCACTAGTGGTTAATAAGGATTATAGAAATCTCCTCATAAAGAAATCCTTTTGGTAAGGCAATAATTATTGTGTCATGCCCGACTGAGATCGGGCATCCATTACCCAGGGATGGAAAAGAATGGATACCCGCTTAAAACTTCGGGTATGACATAAAATCTTCTTCTATAATCTGTCATATTTCAAAATCGTTAACAATTATTGTTTATTCGGTTTATCGCCTTCCTCACCAGCAATCGATTGACGCATTCCGGTGTCTGCCTGGATATTTTTCAGATTATAATAATCAAACACACCTAATTTGCCTTCTTTGAACGCTTCGGATATGGCCAGGGGAATTTGCGCCTCCGCTTCAATTACCTTTGCCCGCATCTCCTGTGACTTGGCCTTCATTTCCTGTTCTGCGGCTACCGCCATGGCCCGCCGTGTCTCGGCCTTTGCCTGAGCGACTTTTAAATCGGCTTCTGCCTGATCTGTCTGAAGTTCCGCCCCGACATTCTTCCCCACATCCACATCGGCAATATCAATCGAGAGAATTTCGAATGCCGTTCCTGAATCCAGACCTTTATTCAATACAGCCTTGGAAATGCGGTCAGGATTTTCCAGTACTTCTTTGTAGGTAGATGAGGACCCAATGGCCGATACAATTCCCTCTCCCACTCGGGCGATAATGGTATCTTCTGTAGCACCACCCACCAGGCGTTCAATGTTTGTACGAACGGTAACCCTTGCTCTCGACTGTAACTGGATTCCATCCTTCGCAACAGCGGAAATGGTTCCGGTTTTAGGGCAATCTATTACCTTGGGATTTACACTGGTCTGCACCGCTTCGAGGACATGCCTGCCGGCGAGGTCAATAGCAGTGGCCTGTTGGAAGGTAAGGGGGATAGATGCTTTATCCGATGCAATAAGAGCGTTTACAACTCTAACTACATTGCCACCAGCCATATAGTGTGTTTCAAGCATACTGGAGTTTATATCGAGGCCCGCCTTTTGAGCATTTATCAGGGCATTCACAATAAGGGATGGCGGTATCTTTCGCAACCGCATACCAATCAGACTTCCCAATCCTATTTTCACCCGCGCGGCCAGAGCGGTTATCCAGAGCCCGATGGGAATGATATAGAAAAACAGAATCAGAAAAATAATAATAATGAAAAGGATAAGGATCAGAAGACCCGATGAAATATCCATGTTAATCTCCCTTTTTAAGTTTATATTTTTTCGACAATAACTTTACTTCCTTCAACCCGGATGACCTTAACTTTTTCATTGGGTTCTATGAATTCGCCCTGGGTCATAGCGCTTATTTTCTGGTCTTTGATCCGGATAGTGCCGGATGGGCGAAGTGGGGTGAGGGCAATTCCGGTTTTATGAAGATATTGATTGTACTCCGCCTGATATGACTTAAATCCGGAAGCGAGAGACTCCCGGGTTTTTAATGCCAATCCCCGGTTTATCCCGGATTTAAAAAACCAGATAAGAAAAAGAAAAACCACCAGTAGCGATAGAAAGAGAGCGCCTAAAGCATAGGCAAAACTTAAAGTAACAAAAGCATAATAAATGCCTGTGCCCAGGACTAGAATCCCCAGGACACCAAAGACAGTGAGCCCGGGGGTGATAAATACTTCTATGGCAATCAATAAAAAGCCAATAATAAAGAATATGATGAGCAGGGCATTACTCACTTTTTGTTACCCTTTTTTTTCAATGGCTGAACAATTAAGCGATACCCATCAACCTGGGAAATGATGATGGGTGTATTTTTTTCGATATACTCTCCTTCACTGACCACATCCAGACGTTCCTTTCCGAACTGACCAATACCTGCCGGTCGTAAGGTGCTTACAGCAATTCCTTTTTTGCCTAAATACTGGCTATAATCACGGGCGGCAAAATATCCTTCATCTCTCAGCTGTGTCCCGGATAAGGATATTCTTCGCCAGATGCTGGTTTGTGGAAATATTTTCAGCAGGATAAAAATTCCGATAAAGGTGATAATCATAGAAAGCGAAAGGTATCCCGCGGCGGTGCTGAAATCGGAAGGATTGAGCCGGTGCAGTTGTCCCAGCAAGCTGAAATATAGTCCGGCAATCATCATGATAATCCCGGCAATTCCCGTGATGCCGAATCCCGGGATAACAAATATTTCCAGGAGTAACAGGCCCACCCCCACCACAAAAAGTATAATTTCAATAATATTGGCCAGATTAACGATATAGTGACTGCCAAAAAAGAGCGCCAACAGAATGAGCCCGACTGTACCGGGAACCCCCCAGCCAGGGCTTTTTATTTCGAAGAATAATCCGAGAAGACCTAAGGAGATTAGCAACGAACTGACCATAGGATCGGTGAGGAAACGAACAGTTTTTTCCGCCCAGTTTATACTTGGTTCCACTACTTCTTGGCCGGATAAATTGAGGCTGTCCAGGACATCGCCAAAGTGCTCGGCGATAAAATCCGCCATTTTCCATTTGATGGCATCCTGTGCGGTGAGGGTAATCAGTTTACCCTTTTCCGACAAACCTTCAACCACTACATCTTCATCTACCATGCCTTCCGCGATTTGACGGTTTCTTCCGTTCTTTTCCGCAGTTGCCCCCATCTCTGCCCGAAAATAAGAGATAGCCTTTTCCGATGCTTTTTTGCCGCTTTGATCAACCACCGTAGCGGCGCCAATCGAACTTCCCGGTACCATGGCAATTTTATTACAGGACAGGCTGATCAGGGCGCCTGCGCTGATCGCTCGCTTGTTTATCCAGGCCACTGTTAAAAGGGGAGTATTGAGCAGGAGGTCTTTGATCTGGGTGGCAGCATCCACCCTCCCACCAAAGGTGTTAATCTCCAGAATAATGGCTTTGGCACTGTCCTTTTCTGCCTCCTTCAAAATACGTTCAATATATGGAGGCAAACCGAGATCGATGGTTCCTTCAATTTTGATATGATAGACTTCAGCCCGGAACATACCTGGATAGATAGCAAGTAATAGCCCGATTATTAAGATTCTTTTCATCTGGATTTTTAATTTTTCTCGTTTTAATATATCATATTCTCCATTAAAATACAACAGGTTAGCAACGTTTGGAAGCCGTTCAGAAACTTAAAAACGATATTGACATAACAACCAATAGATGTTATCTTTAGGCGCATTTTGCTGAAGGTGTTTTTGCTGAAAAATGGGGCTGTAGCTCAGTTGGGAGAGCGCTTGAATGGCATTCAAGAGGCCAGGGGTTCGACTCCCCTCAGCTCCACTAAAGAAGGAAAAAGGTAAAAGTAAAAAGTTAAAAATCGAATTCTCCCCACGAATGCAAAACCGGTTTTTTCATAAAACAAATTAAGATTTCGAATTAAATTCACTTATTCCTTTTACCTTTACCCTTTTTATGTTTGCCTTTAAACTGGCGCCGTACCCAAGTGGCTAAGGGAGAGGTCTGCAAAACCTCCATTCGGCGGTTCGAATCCGCCCGGCGCCTCAAATAAACTACTGAGGGTTCATTAAGGATGATGAGCCCTTTTTTGTTTGCGCTTGATGCATTTCTCCGGTTGATTCAATTCCTGCGAATGGCTAAATTGGTTTCAAATCTATTGGAAAATTTATGGCCTATAAACTGATTAATATTCCGCTTGAATTTGAACCTGCTCTGGAGGATGTGCAACGGATCAACCAGCAGCTGAAGCGCGAAGAGCTTTACCTTGAACCGGATAATCAGGGGCTTAAATTATACCTGAATAAGGCAGATTTGAAGGCGTTGCAATCTCTGCGGAGCAAGTTACCTTCATCCTTGATTGATGAAATGGTCACTGCCATTGAAAAGATTGGCAGTTACGGGGTAAAGGGGGGGAAGCGGATTTTTGTCGGATATAACAAGGAACGTAAAGTCCAAAACCGGAAAAGCAAAGAAAAAGCCCGGGTCAAACATTTTTACACCATCGGGCATAAATATCGGGATAAAAACACCGCGTGCCCGGATGAATTTCAAAACCAGATCATCACCGGCGATAGTGAGGAAGTATTGAAAAAACTGCCCGATTACTGCGTTGATCTGGTTTTTACCTCACCGCCCTATAACTTCGGACTTGAATATGAAACCCATCCGGACGATTCCTTCTGGAAGGACTATTTTGATAAATTATTCCGGATTTTCGATCAGTGTATCCGGGTGCTGAAATATGGTGGCAGAATTGTAGTCAACATCCAACCGTTATTTTCGGATTACATTCCCAGCCATCATCTTATCAGCAATCATTTCCTCAACCGAAAGATGATCTGGAAGGGTGAGATTCTGTGGGAGAAAAACAACTATAATTGTAAATACACTGCCTGGGGAAGCTGGAAGAGTCCCTCAAATCCTTATCTGAAATATACCTGGGAATTCCTGGAGGTATTTTGCAAAGGGGAACTAAAAAAGCAGGGCGAGCGGGACAAAATTGACATTGGGGTGGATGAGTTTAAAAAATGGGTGGTGGCAAAATGGGCCATTGCTCCGGAGAGCGGGATGAAAAAATATGGGCATCCGGCCATGTTTCCAGAAGAGCTGGTAAAGCGGGTGCTAAAACTGTTTAGTTATCAGGACGATCTGGTACTGGATCCTTTTAATGGGGCAGGGACCACTACCGCGGTTGCCCAAAGGCTGGGCAGAAGATTTATCGGAATTGACGTATCGGAAGAATATTGTAAGATTGCTTTGCAGAGAGTTGGTGAAAAGTAATTTCCTAAAATACCCTTTCATTAATTCTATCTGAAAGAATTTTGAATATCTGTTGTGCTGTTTATCGCATTCAAATCCCGCTGTTTAATCTCATACAAATCGGCTTTGGTTTCAAAATGTGTTCCATCCTCCCGGTACCTCAGGGTTCCCTGCTTGTATAGCGTTGCTTTTTGAAAGAAATCAGCTTTGGATATCCAGCCGCAAATGGTCATGATCCTTTTTCGTTTGTTAAAAGAACAAAAAAGATAATAATCTACCTCAAAGTCCTTCTGCCAGCCGATAAAATTATGGACATAAAAATTTTTCATCGCCACAGTTCGTCCCATGGTCTTCACGTCCACTTTTTTGTCATCAATTAAAAAGTCATAACCGCCATCGAATCCGGCGGTGCCATCCGGTCTTTTCAACTTCAGCAGATCAGCCACGACCACTTGTCCCAGAATTCCGATGAACTGTTCTGTTTTATTACCGTCGGCAATGCCCCGGTTGCCAAAGTTGTGCTTCCTCACCAGATGATAAGCGTATTTTATCTGCTCGGTACTGACCTTAATATCCAGCATGATATTCTAACGGAATATTTTTTTGGAATATAAGGAAATTCAGCAAAGATCACAAATGGCTGCAAAACAGTGTTACATCACCTTGAATAAATGGTAATGCAAATACAGACAAAATCAATTTATTATATATTGATTTTTCAAAATGAATGTTAGTATTTTTGTTCCTGTTCATATTCAACCTGATTGGATGCACAAATGGATAAAAAGGGGATACTCATCGGAATAGCCGGTGCCAGCGGTTCGGGAAAGACTTTGGTAGCGCATACCCTGTACAAACAACTGGGAACGGAAAAGGTGGTGAATCTGCAGGAAGATTCCTATTACAAGGACCTGGCGCATCTTCCCTTCGCAGAGCGGGTTAAATTCAATTTCGATCATCCCGATGCATTTGATCACGAGCTTTTGCGGAAGCACATATCGTTACTGCTGAAACGCAAAACCATTGAGCATCCGGTGTACGATTTTACCACCCATACCCGCAAGAAAGAGACCCGTAAGGTCGGACCGCATGAAATTGTTATTCTGGAGGGGATTTTAATCCTGGCCATCCCGGAGCTGCGGGAATTGATGGATATTAAGATTTATATTGATACGCCGGCCGACATTTGTTTTATCCGGCGCCTGCAAAGGGATATTGATGAACGGGGGCGTTCGGTTGACTCCGTGATAAAACAATACCAGGAGACAGTCCGGCCCATGTATATGCAGTTTGTCGAACCTTCGAAACGCTATGCCGATATTATTATTCCCCATGGCGGGAAAAATGTAATTGCCATAGATATCATTCGATCAAAAATTGAAAAGCTGTTATCCTGATATAATTAAACTTTCAAAGGTTAGACTCCATTTATAGGAGAAAAAATGATTCCCATTGTTCACCGAAATACCGGCTGGATAGAAGTGATTTGCGGTAGTATGTTTAGCGGAAAAAGTGAAGAGTTAATTCGTCGTCTGCGCCGGGCGATGATCGCCAGACAAAAAGTCGCCATTTTTAAACCCAAGATCGATAACCGCTTTAGTGAGGATCATATTGTATCCCATAGCGAATTAAAAATTCCCTCCACCAACGTGGAAAGTCCCTGGGATATTCTGGAAGAATCCCTGGAAGCCCAGGTGGTCGGCATCGATGAAGCGCAGTTTTTTGATAAAGATCTGGTTTTGGTCTGCCAGAAATTGGCCAATATGGGAAAGCGGGTTATCGTGGCCGGATTGGATCAGGATTACCGGGGAGAACCATTTGAACCAATACCACAATTGTTAGCGGTTGCTGAGTATATTGATAAAACCCATGCTATATGTGTAATTTGTGGAAATCCCGCCAACTATACCCAACGCAAAACTGAAGATAAAGAAAGGGTGGTGGTCGGTGCGTCTGATGTTTATGAAGCGCGATGCCGAAATTGCTTTGAACCGCCCGAAGAAGTCCGGAAAAATGTGAAATTACCCCGTCGACCGGAAAAAGAGGAGAAAGGGGATCGCAAATGATTACAGATATTCTTTTTGTGATTATGGGATTGTTGGTTTTGATTGGTATTGCTTATTTATTTTCGAATAATAAAAGAAAAATTGACTGGCGGTTGGTCGGCGTCGGGATCTCTTTGCAATCAGTCTTTGCTATTTTTGTCCTGATCGTACCAGGCGGAGAATATGTCTTCGATGGTTTGAGTAAGTTTTTTGTTACCGTCATAAATTTTACCTTTGAGGGAGCGGCATTTGTCTTTGGTATTTTATCTTCCCAGGCCCAGATGGAGAAAATTCTGCCGGCAGATTTACAGAATCTGGGTTTCGGATTTATTTTTGCTTTCCAGGTATTACCAACCATTATATTTTTCTCCTCCCTGATGTCAGTCCTGTATCATTTGGGGATCATGCAAAAAGTGGTGCAGGGAATGGCCTGGGTGATGGCCAAAGCGATGCGGGTGAGCGGTGCGGAATCCCTTTCCGTTGCGGCAAATGTATTTATCGGGCAAACCGAGGCGCCACTGGTCGTCCGGCCCTACGTCGCCACTATGACCCACTCGGAATTACTCACCCTTATGGTTGGTGGTATGGCCACCATTGCCGGAGGGGTACTGGCGGCTTATGTGAATATACTGGGTGGAAGTGATCCGGTGATGCAGGTATTTTATGCTAAACACCTGCTGTCCGCCAGCATTATGGCGGCTCCGGCAACCATGGTGATTGCCAAAATACTAATTCCGGAGGTCGAACATTCGGAAACCAAAGGATCGGTTGAGCTGAAGGTGGAAAAAACTGCGGCCAATGTAATTGATGCCGCCGCCACCGGTGCCGCTGATGGATTGAAATTGGCTCTGAATGTGGCGGCAATGTTACTGGCCTTTATTGCCCTCATCGCTATGATCAATTATATTCTAGAAGGAATCGGCGGAATCACCGGTTTAAATGCGGTAGTGGGGAAACCTATTAATCTGAATTTTATCCTGGGCTATTTACTTTCACCCATTTCCTGGGTGATTGGTGTGCCCTGGCAGGATGCGGTAAAAGTGGGTTCTCTGATCGGAGAAAAAGTGGTAATCAATGAGTTTATCGCCTATCTGGATCTGGGCAAGATGGTTCATCTGGGAGAGATTTCCGAAAAAGCTAGAATCATCTCCACCTATGCCCTGTGTGGTTTTGCCAATTTTTCTTCAATCGCCATCCAGATTGGTGGTATCGGCGGTATAGCGCCAAACCGGCGGAAGGATCTGGCCCGTTATGGCTTGCGGGCGGTGCTGGGTGGTTCGCTCGCAACTTTTATGACCGCAACCATTGCCGGTTTTTTGGTATCTTTATAAGCTTTAATTGAATCGGAAATTTACCAGAGAGGATTTATATATGAAAAGTTGGATGAAGATTACTTTATTGGTTCTGGCAATTCTCATCTCAGTGGGGGTATTTTATTATCTCCTCCTTTCCAGCTTTATGGAAAGTGCACCGCCTATTTCCCGGGACAGTTACCTGGTATTGAATATTTATGGAGAAATCCCCGAACGTAGCTATAGTGATCCTTTTTCCAGATTATTCACCAGTGAACCGCCATCCATGGAAGGCCTGCTGGACTGTATAAACAAGGCTACCATCGATCCTAAAATTAGAGGAATCGTTTTACGACCGCTGGGCAGCAGTATCGGTTGGGGAAAAATAGAAGAATTAAGGGATGCCCTGTTTCAATTCCAGGAAACCGGCAAGCCGGTTTATGTCTACCTGGAAATGGGCGGAAACAGAGATTATTATCTTTCTCTAACCGGAGATATGATATTTGGCTCACCCACTGGAATGCTTATGATCAATGGACTTTTAGGGGGCAGTTTCTTTATAAAAGGGACATTTAATAAAATTGGTGTGGAAGCAGATTTTATTGCTCATGGTAAATATAAAAATGCCCCGGATATTTTTACCCGCTCGGAGATGAGTCCGGCCCAGCGGGAAGTCCTCAATTCCGTGTTAGATGACTATTTTGGCCGGTATGTAAAATCAATCAGTGAAGAGCGAGATCTGGATCAGGAAACGGTAAGGAAACTGATAAATCATGGTATGTATACCATTTCTGACGCGGTGGAAAACGGGCTTGCCGATACTGTTATGTATTTTAATGAATTCAAAGATTATCTGAAGAAAATGAATGGCCATTCTCCCAGATTTGTTTCCTACGGCCGTTACAAAAAAATACCGATGAGTAAATTGGGTGTAAAAGCGCATAAGACAATTGCCATTATTTACTGTTCAGGGACAATTGTTTCCGGAGTAGGGGAAGATATGTCTGATGATGGGATGATAATTTCGGATGGAATGGCCAACACTATTCGTGAAGTAGCAAACGATAATAATATTAGGGGTATCGTGCTCCGGGTGGACAGTCCCGGTGGTTCAGGAATCGCCTCGGATATTATCTGGCGGGAAGTTTTTGAAGCGAGGAAAAAGAAACCGGTTGTGGTATCTGTTTCTGATATGGCCGCTTCTGGTGGATATTATATTTCTGTCCCTGCAGACAGTATTGTCTGTGAACCAAGCAGTATTATGGGGAGCATTGGAGTATTCGCCGGCAAATTTTCCCTGAAAGATCTATATAAAAAATTGGGTATCAATAAAGTTGAAATTCCCAGGGGCGAAAATGCCGATATATTTTCGGAATATAACAAATTCAATGATAAACAGCGAAAGTTGATCAGGCAGGGAATTGACGAATTTTATCAGATTTTTATTAATAAGGTGGCAGAAGGAAGAAAAATGAGTGCCGAAAAGGTTGATGCAATCGGTCAGGGTAGGGTATGGACCGGAGATCAGGCATTGAAAAATGGACTGGTGGATAAGATAGGTGGCATAAAAACAGCCATTAATATGGTTAAAAAAATGATCGGTATTCCCGAAGAGCAGGCAGTTTATGTCCGAAGGCTGCCACGTCAAAGATCGTTACTGGACAGATTATTATCCGACGGTCTGAGTGTGAAAAATTTGTCGGTGCTAAATTTTATACCACTGGACAAGAGATCGTATTTTAAGAGTTATTTATATTTTAATGATTATGAACCTTTAGCGATATTGCCATTTTATCTCTATATCCAATAACACTTGTGAATTGCTGATACAGTTAATCTTTTTATATTATTTGAAATCATGATTCAGAATAAAATATTATTAGAAAAAGGGAAGGTTTGGACGGCATCAAACCTGTTAAGTCTTTCTCGGCTCGTCATTGGTCTCTTCCTGTATATTTTAATTATTAATCACCATTCAATCGGGGCCATTCTGCTGAGTCTTATCGCTATCTTCACCGATTATGCCGATGGTTACCTGGCCCGGAAAAGAAACGAAATCAGTGAGCTGGGAAAGATACTGGATCCGGTGGCAGATAAAGTTACAGTTGGTTTAAGCAGTATTGCTCTCTACCAAGCATATGGACTACCTTTTTGGGTGGTTATTTTTATCGTCGGTAGGGATTTCCTCATTCTGTTAGGTTCAGTAATTCTTCTCGGAAAAATTAATCACGTAGCCCCCTCGGAATTACCTGGTAAAATAGCCGTAACCGTTATCTCTTTTTTATTGCTTTCCTATTTATTTGATTTTAATCCGGTAAAAATTCCATTGTTGGTTCTGACCATCCTGATTATTATTATTTCATTTGTTTATTATTTGGTAAAATTTATAATTGTGCTTAAACAAAATCGTCTGGAAATAAATGAATCAAAATAGCATCGAAAAAAAGATACAGCAAAGCCTCGACTTTATTAAACAACATTGTCAGCTCAAACCCGTTGTGGCAATTATATTGGGATCGGGTTTGGGCGATTTTGCCGATAAACTGGAAAAGAAAATAAAAATTCCGACTAATCAGATTCCCCATTATCCTCATTCCACTGTCACGGGACATAAAGGTTTTCTGGTTTTTGGATACCTTGCAAATACACCGGTGATGGCCGTACAGGGAAGAACCCACTTTTACGAGGGATATGATATCCAGGATGTTGCTTATGTAGTAAGAATAATGGCCAGATTGGGTGTAGGTGTACTTATTGTTACCAATGCGGCCGGTGGGGTCAACCGCAAGTTTAAACCGGGCGATTTGATGATTATCCGGGATCACATGAATTTTTTGTTTAGAAATCCGTTGACTGGCGGGGTAGTAAAAGGTGAAACTCGCTGGCCGGACATGAGTGATGCGTATGATGCATCATTATCCAAAATTATTGAAGAAACCGGTATGGACCTTAAAATGCCTCTATGGCAGGGTGTTTTATTTGTTTCGACCGGCCCCACCTATGAAACAGCTGCAGAAGTTCGTATGGCCAGATCATTTGGGGCCGATGCTGTGAGCATGTCTACTGTGCCGGAGGTTCTGATTGCCCGAACTAATAAGATAAAAGTGGCTGGAATCTCCTGCATAACGAATTATGCAACGGGTATCGGGAATAAGGCACTTTCCCACGATGAAGTCACAGAAATTGCTAATTTGGTGAAGGATAAATTTCAGAAGCTGATTAAAGAAGTAATTATCAGGGTTGGGAGTCAATTAACCGATAAAACAGATTAATAAATACCTTTTCTAATTTAGAAACCTGTTTACTTCAACAACGCCGCCAGAATTATTCCCAAAATTAACCATAGAGGAATAGAAAAGAGCAGGGCCCAGGCAAATCCCTGAACGGTTCTTAATCTTTCTTTAAGGGAGTGTTTCTCAAATGCTCTCTCAATTCTCAGCTTCACATCTTCCATGTGAAATGGTTTGGTAATGTAATCGTAAGCCCCCTTCTTAATAGCTTCCACTGCCGTTTCGATGGAAGGATAACCGGTAATCATTAAAAAGATAATTTCCTTATCGATATCACGAATTCTTTTTAACAATTCCAGACCATCAATATTGGGCATCAGCAGGTCAGATATGATGAGGTCAAACTCTCCCTTTTTATATTTCGTTAAAGCATCCTGCCCATCTTCTGCGGAGACGACGTCATAATTCATACTTTCCAGGTAATTAGATAACACCTCCCGAATATTTTCTTCATCATCAACAACCAGAACCCGGCCAAGTTTTTTCATTACTTCTCCTATGGCAATTTTTGGACAAAAATATAAATTTTTTTAATTCCGAGTCAAGAAAAATCTTTTATATAGTTTGTAACATTACGAGAATTTATCATCGGAATTTTATCCCTAAAAAATTAGGATAAAAATTTGTTTAAGAATTCTAATGAATAATGATAAAATATATTAATCAATTATCTGCCTGATAACCAATAATAAAATTTTTAACCTAATTATTGCATAGTTTTTATATCTCTAATCAAAGAATTAACAGATAATGAATGAATATCCTTATTCTGAAATGGGGTGAATAATTTAAGAAATAATCATATTTTTATCACTTTAAATTTTGTAGGACTTTTAAATGAACATTAAAATCACCATATTTTAGATAGGGAATGAATTTAAAGAAGAACTTCAATAATTTTCTTTTTGTTCAATATTAACGATGATATCGCGTGGTGATAGACATTTTCGGTTAATTGCCAAAAATGCGTTGATTTAAAAATTAATTTAGTCTAATTTTTAAGTTAAATAAACTAAAGGGACTCGTATGAAAATTTTAGGTAATCTGATTAAAATCTTGGTTGTGGTCTTACTACTTTATGTGCTTATTCAAAATGCGGATCAGCGGATCGATCTCAGTTTATTTACCTTATATTATCCACAGATTCACCTTTCCATAGTGCTGTTGATTACTTTGGGAATCGGTGCAGTTTTAGGAGCGGTTTTAATCAGCTTTTCCATGTTACAGCTGAGAGGCGAAGTGAGAAATCTAAACAAAAAGAATAAGCAATTGACCAAGGAACTTGAAAATCTAAGAAATATTTCGGTCGAGGAAATTCCGGACGAAATGATTGACGATTCCAAAAATATTTCAGGTTAGAGAGGAGATTTGAGGGATGCCGACAAACGATATCATCAATGAAATATTGATTCTGACCCTGGTCATCGTAGCAATTCTGATAATTTATTATATGACGAAATATTATAAAAGACCTGCTAAGGGTAAAAATACTTATCTCGAAGCTTTAGAGCATTTAGCCGATGGTGATTATAAATGGGCTATCCAAAAATTTAAAGAAGTCGTCAGGGAAGATACTGACAATATCCAGGCTTATTTACGTTTGGGAGATCTTCTCCGACAAAAGGGTCTGGCAAATAATGCCTTAAAAATTCACAAAGATTTAATGTTAAGATCAAATCTTTCACCAGAACTCAGGCAGAAAATAGAATACAGCCTTTTATTAGACTACGAATCTCTTAATGACGTTAAAATGGTGATAAAAATTGGAAATGGCATTTTAAATAAATCTCAAAACTATTATGAAGAGGTACCGCTTAAACTTGTAAAATATCTGGAAAAAGATGAGGAATGGGAAGAGGCTTACAATATCATAAAAAAGTACTGTAAAACTTTCACCGATGAATTAAAGAGGAAATTAGCCCTTTACCGGGTTTTTGAAGGGCTAAATTTAATTGAAAAAAATGAGGACCGGGATGCCCGGATAAAGTTTAGGGAAGCAATGAAATTGGATGAAACATGCGCCGGTGGGTATTTTTATCTGGGGAAATCTTATTACAGCGAAAAAAGATTAGAGGATGCTATTCAGGCCTGGAAAAATTTATGTCAGAAGATTCCTCAAAAAGCATACATGGCCTTTGAATCACTGGAAAAAGCCTGGTTTGATCTGGGAAAATTTACTGAAGCAGAAAAACTGTATAAGGATTTGTGGAACAAAAATCCGGAAAATGTTGATGCAGCGCTTGCACTCGCCGAAATTTTTGATAAAAAGGGTGAACAGGATATTGCCATAGAAATCTTAAACCAACTGGAAGAGAAAATACCAAATAATCCGAGGGTTAATGGCTACCGGATCCAATATCTGTTTAATAAAAATCAGTATAAAGTGGCCAGTACTTACGCGGTGGAGTTTTTCCGTGAGCAGGAAATTATTTCTGACAAGAAATTTGTTTGTAATAAATGTAATCATCAGAGCACTGAACCAACATGGATATGTCCGGAATGCAAAAGTATCGATTCGTACAATATTTAGCATTTTTGCTGCTCCTGCCGACTTTTGTCTTTTCACAACCGAAAGTCTGGTATGATGCTTATCTGGATAATGATATTGTCCGTTTGCAAGCGGATCTGAGCGCGAATAAAATAACCAGTCCAGATTGGAAGCAGTTCGTTCAGGCTATTTTTATGGAGGATGTAGAGGAGGCATTTACTCAGTATATCTCGGTCTATCAAAGAACTCAGGATCAGCAGTTAAAAAAAATAATATTGGATCGAATGTCTCAGTATTATTATGCCAAAGGTCTTTACGAAACGGCGAACCGGATTTTAACAGATGAGGAGTTCCGCAATCAAATTTTTTCTGTGCGGGAAGAGCAGATCTATTTTGGTGTTCAGCTGGGAGCATTTTCCTCCATGGACAATGCAGAAAAAGCCAGGAAAAAATATTTAGGTAATATCAAAGATATCTCGATAATTACAAAAGAATCTTCCGGTAAAAAATTATATGCGGTAATTGCCGGCAAATTTAAGAATAGGGAAGATGCAGAGAAATTGGAAAGCGAAATAAAAGAGAAGTATGGCAAAAAGGGAATGATTACTCAATATTGAAAGGGTGGCGAATATGAATATTGAAATCTTTAAAAATATCCCACTGTTTTCTGAACTCAGTGACAAAGATCTGGAGAAAATTATTCAGGTTGCCAGTAAGCAAAAATATCATAAAGATAATCTGATTCTTTTAGAAGAAGAAGTTGGTTCGACCATGTTTATTATATTAAACGGCAGGGTTAAGATTTCCCGAATCAGTGATGATGGTCGTGAGGTTATTCTATCTATTTTGAGCGACGGTGATTTTTTTGGCGAGATGTCGCTCCTGGACGGTCATACCCGCTCGGCAAATGTAACTGCCATAGAAGAATCGGAATTAATGGTTATCCGCCGCGAAGAATTTTTGCAGATGCTGAGAGATTTTCCCCAGATAGCCATAAATCTGTTAAAAGAACTTGCCCAGAGAATCCGCAAAAGTGATGAACACATTAAATCTCTTTCATTGCAGGATGCCACAGGCCGGGTTGCCAGCACGCTATTAAGAATTGCTGAGGATTCCGGTGTTTTTCGTAAAGGGCAGGTGGAAATTGCCGAATTGCCCCTTCAGCAGGACCTGGCAAACATGGCCGGGACCAGTCGGGAAACAATTTCACGGGTTATTAAATCTTTGTGTGAAGACGGTTTTCTCAAAAAAACCAGTGGCAAAATAATCATTCTGGATTATGAAAATTTCCGGATGCGTTTCTCCAAATAACCATCTTAATATCTAGTCCAACCGGATGACAATATTATTTATCGCAAATAACGACAGCAATTTAAAATTGGTCAGAGAATCATTTACCCAGGGCCAATTTTCTATATCCTGGCATAGGTATGATAATCTGGATGGTTTTCATCAGTTTCTCGATAAACATGACGCGGTGTTATTCGATTTTTCCTCAGAATCAAAATTTACCTTACCAGTAATTCAGGAAATGCTCACTGAACTGAAGCAGCGTAATAAACCTTCCTTTGCATTCTTCCAGAATAATGATCATGAGCTCCGTAATCGTTTAATCAAAAGTGGATTGAATGATTATATTTTTGTTCCATTTGAGAAGGAAGATATAAAAATAAGGTTGAAAAATTGGTTTAGTTTTTACCAGATAAAAAAAGAAAATATTCTAGTTTCTCATTTTAATAAGAACGAATCTGAAGCTATAAAAAGGATTGAAAAAATTGTCTCACTCCTTAAAAATGCCAAATCGAATGCGTCAATATCACCGGTAATAAAACAGAGTCTGTTAGCTTTGCAGGAGGTTTATGATCTAAAGTCCGTGCTTTACTTTGAGATGATGAACGATCATGAGATGAGGCTAATGGAAAGCGCTCCACCGTACTTGTCCTCAGAAGAAATTAAAATTTCTGTTAATAATTTACCTATCATAGAAGAGTTACAGAGATCGGGAAAATTTATCTATAAAATGATTAATGAGTGGCCGGATGAAAATATCACATTTATTAAATCATTCTTGAATATCGATATTAAAGAAATTGGGATTTATCCGGTTAAATTGCAGAGTAAAATAAGACATCTTTTGATTTTGCTTACCGATAAGACAAAATTCTTTAGCGATGAAGATCTTAATTTTCTTAGAGCAATTGCCGGTATTATCGAATCGGCTTGTAAATTTTTACCCATGGATCCCAAAAAGATCAAAGAACCTGATCAAAATCTGTTATCTCCGGATTCTTCCAGATTTCTGGATTTGGTAATAAATCAATTAAATTTTGGAATCATGGTTATTGATAAACAGCTACAGATAAAATACATCAATAAATCTGCAGCGAATTTATTACATATCGATCTAATGTCTTCTCAAAATAATAAACTGGACAAAATTATCGGGAAGAATAATACCAGGAAAATACTGGAAAATCGACGGAAAAGTGAAGGCACTTATGAAAGGCCGGAGATAGAAGTTGCCGCTGCTAATGGTGAAAATATTCTGATCGGATTTACCACCACTGAATTTAAAACTGAAGATTTGGAAAGTGAAAGTTTTATTCTTTCACTTAAGGATATTACGTATTCCAAGGAACTGCAAGAGGAGATGAGCCGGATGGATCGTTTAGCCTCGCTTGGAGTAATGGCGAGCGGAATTGCCCATGAAATCAGAAATCCGTTGGCCGGTATTAAAGCCATCGCCCAGACTTTTGAGGAAGAGTTAACCGAAACCGATCCTAAAAATGAATATGTAAGACGGATCATTAAACAGGTTAATCGCCTGGATGATATGCTCAAAACTCTTTTCTCTTATGCCAAACCGCAAAAACCAAATCGTCAATTTTACCATATTGAAGAAATATTGCAGGAAGTACTTTCTCTCCTGAAACAAAAGTTATATAAACATAATATCAAGTTAAGTCAATCTTATGCGTCCAACTTGCCACCACTCTACATTGATAATGGTCAGATTCAGCAGGTTTTATTTAATTTAATTCTGAATAGTCTGGAGGCGATTGATAAAGAAGGTGAGATCGAAATTTCCATTGAGCCTGTTTCCACGGATTCAGAGAAATTCAGCCGAAAACCATTTTATAAAAAGATTACAGATAATCCTTATATTCAAATCAATATCACCGATACCGGATGTGGCATTCCGCAGGAGAACATGCAACAAATATTCAATCCGTTTTTCACTACCAAGAACTTTGGGACCGGATTGGGACTCTCTATAGTCTATCAAATTGTCCAGGAAAATAATGGCATCATTTACTTTGAGAGCGAGGAAGAAAAAGGTACCGCATGCTATCTTTTCCTTCCCACATTTCAGGAGGAAAATTCAGAATTCAAGGGAAATAGACCTTGATCAGATTTTGTTTTAGTTCGGAATTTATCAACCAGCCAATCATTTTTGCCTTAGAAAATAACCTTGTTCCTCATGAATCTCAACTGACTCAGGTAAACCAGGCAGGACTTTCTGAAATAGTTGATAATAGCTTGTTTGCTATTGCCCTGATAACACCTCTGCAATATGCCTTAGGCAATCCAGATCTGTTTATCTCACGGGATATTATTATTTCTAGCCCCAACTATAGTAGAAATATTTTGCTTTATTTTAAGGAAAATCTAAAAAAAATTGATAACATTTATTTCAGGGAATCAAAGGAATCATCATATTCACAATTTATGGCCGGTGTCATTTTAAATGAGTATTTTGAAGTAAAACCAAACTGGTTACCAGTATCAGAAAATGAATTTCAAATTTTAAAGCTGCAAAATTATCCGCTTCTCTTACTTACAGATGATGATGCGATAAATGCTGGTCAATTACATACGAATTTCATTGATTTATCTGAAGAATGGAAATTAAAAACAGAATTACCATTTATCCATCAAATACTGGTGGTCAGGAAGGATTTAGAGCGTAACCAGCTAATTGAAAAAGCCATTTCCAATTTGAAATTGTCACTGGAAATCGGACTCCGAAATTTGGTAAAAATCTCCAAAACTTTTACAGAAAGAAATATTGCAAGCTGGGATTATTATCATCATCTATTTGAAAAAGCTTTTCAATGAACTCCGGAAGAAGACGTCTGGTTTTCGCTGACGAAAGTATTAAACTACATTTTTTACTATGGTAAATCAAATTATGTGCGTGATCTAAAATTTCTCTGATCGTCCCATATACTTAAAATTAAATGTGTAAAACCTTCACAGAATTTTAAATATCAGATTTTGTTCTTTAAAAATATAGTTATTCAAATTACCAGAAAATTTCGCTCTGTTTCATCCTGCTGACTTTCTTATATCACTGATTGAAAGGTTACAGATTGTATGGAAATTAACATTTATATAAAATCGCTCTCAAAATTTTTTTGACTTTAATGAATTCATTTGTATATTCATCCACAATATTTTTTTATTTCTATTTTCTTTTACCTTTCTGGCAAATTCTTTGCTTTAATTAATACTGTATAATAGAGGAATCTACAATGTCGGGAAAAAGAATTCATCTTTATCTATCAGTATTAATTGTAACAGTATTTATTCTTGCAGCAACGATTCCGGTACGGGCATCTGGGACGAATTCCTTTACATTTTTGCAAATGCAAATAGGGAGCAGGGCACAGGGTATGGGGAATGCCTTCACCGCAATACCTGCGCATATTGATGGTCTCTATTATAATCCAGCCTCTTCCGCTTTTTCACCAAGGCCTGCAATGATGTTATATCACTCCAGCTGGATTGAGGATATTTCGATAGAAAATATTTCCTTTTTATATCCTCGGGTTAATAATTTTGCCTTTTCCGCAGGATTAAGTTATTTGCATCTTCCTGAAATTGATGAGTATGATATAAGTAACGGCAATCCAGTCAAAGGCGGAACATTTCAGATATATAATTTAATATCCCATGTGGGTGCCAGTTTTCAGACCGCTGAGGTATTTTCGGCAGGTATCCAAATTAAATATCTTCAAGAACGAATTGCCGATGTGCTGGCTTCCGGCGTTGCTTTTGACCTTGGTATTTTATACAAACTCCCGGTTGAATATTTAAGTTTTGGTATGGCTCTCCAAAATCTAGGACCGAAATTGAAATATGATGAATATAAGGAAAAATTACCACTTACTTACCGGTTTGGTGTCGCATATCAGTTACCTTATAATCCTCTGACTTTTGCTTTAGACGTGGTTAAAATAAGTGATGAAGACTGGAAAATTTATCCCGGATTCGAATTTGAAGTATTAAATGGTTTGGCTTTAAGAGCGGGGTATCAATTCCAGAAAGATATCGGTGCCGGTTACAACGTGGGTGTCGGTTTTGCCTTTTTGGAGAACTATAGCTTAAATTATGTGTATTCACCTTATGGAATTCTGGGAAATACACATCGGGCTGAATTTGTATTTAATTTCGGAAGTCTATATCGAAGATCACCCGAACCCCGGCCAAGTTCTTATCCAGTGCAAACGTCCTATTCGTCCTATTCAAGTCAGTTACCTATTCCAAAAGGTTTAACCGCGAAAAAATTAGGAGAGGAAGTCATACTTTCCTGGGATGCCTCATATATTCGGGGAGCAAAATATAATATTTATGTTGAAATTCCAGGACGTACGGGAATTGTTAAGATTAATAAAGAACCAATATCCGATACCAATTTAACCTTTAATCCGACTGTGAGTAGTTTAAAACTAAAATTCTATATCAGCTTGGTATCCGGGAATTCCGAAAGTGAAAAATCAGAAGCTCTGAATTTTGAATTCAGAAAATAATAATGTGACTTAAGGTTAATTTTCGTATTAAGGCCATTCCACCTCGGAGTGGCCTTTTTTTTAAGCAGATCCTGACTAAACCAAACTATAAATTTCAATCATATATTTCTTCTGAATTGCGAAATTAAAACATATTAAAGGAAACTATAGGTAATGTCGAAAATAAATAATGATTTATAAATCTTTAATAGATCAAGTAAAGTGAGGAAAAAATGGAACTTAACGTTGTCCAGCAGAATGGTCAGATTACCATTTCTATTATTGGTGCAGTCGATAATGAGAATGCGGAAGAATTAAAGGTTCATTTCCAGGAGATTCTCGAGCAGGAATTTAAAGAGGCCATTATTGACTTAAGTTTTGTTCCCTTTATTACCAGTTCAGGGATTGGAAAATTTCTAATTTTCTATAAGAATATTATTTCCAAAGGCCGAAAAATGCGTATTAAGGGTATTAACGATAATTTAATGGATCTATTTAAGTCGATAAAATTAGATCAATTATTCCCGGTGGAGAAATAATAAAACTGCTTCCGTGCAATGAATTCAAAAGTTAAGCCACAAAGTATTCTAGTGGTCGATGATGAAGAATTAATTGTCGATCTTCTGGGGGATTTTTTTCAGGGACTTGGTTATCAAGTCTCAGTGGCGTTTAGCGCTGAAGAGGCTATCGAAAAACTGAATAATGGAAATATTTTCAATCTTGTCTTATCGGATATAAACCTACCCGGTAAATCCGGTATTGATTTGCTTAAAATAATCCGGGAAACGAAAGATGATTTACCCGTAGTCTTACTTACCGGACTAAAAACCATCGATAATGCCATATCAGCGGTTAAGAGCGGTGCAAGTGACTATATAACCAAACCCTTTGAATTATCGGCGGTCAAAAAGGTAGTGGAAAAAATTTTAAAGGTTCAAAACCGATCCTTAAGAAAAGAACAGGTGTTTGAGAATATTGAGCATCTAAAGATTAGCTTTAGATTCACAACAGTGGAGTTGGATCCTGATATTCTGGCCAAGGAATTGACAAATTTCCTTCATAAAATGCGCTTTGCCGAGTTGGATGAAATAAAACAGTACGAACTGGTTTTTGCGGAAACTTTAATAAATGCTGTGGAGCACGGAAATCTGGAGTTGTCTTCGATAACTAAAAGCAATGATGCCCTAAAAATTGCCGAATTCGAGAAACTGAAAGAAGAACGTTTGAACGATCCGATTTATGCGAAAAGGAGCATCACTGTTTCTCTGGAATGCAGTCCGGATCTATTCAATTTTTCGGTCAAGGATGAAGGACCTGGATTTGAATGGAGAAAATTTTTAAGCAATACACACAGAATTCAAAAAGTGAATGTTAATTCCTACGGAAGGGGATTTAATATCATTCAGCATATTATTGATGAAGTTCATTTTAATGAAAAGGGGAATCAGATTACCCTGGTAAAAAATAGACCAAAGTCGGCAAGCATAAAATAAGAATCAAGATGTCATCTAAATCTGAAGAAAAATTGATGAGTTGGGAATATTTTGAAAAAGGGCATTTCCCAGCATTATTCACCAATCTGAACGGAATTGTGCAGAAATGTAATTCGTATGCTTATCAGATCTTCGGTTCAAAAGATAAACTCATTGGCAAAAATATTTATGATATTATAAGTGTTTACACATCCAAACCATTTACCCGGGAAAATCTAATTCGCGAAAATGGAGGGATTAAGATTCTCAATCTCTCAATTTCAGAAGAAGGAAACATTGAGGATCAGCTTGCAATTTATGTTTTCTCCGAACCTTTTTTGGAGAGTAATGAAGAAGGCTTAATATTTGTCATTACTGAACCATTCAGAAAAAATAATCCGGACTTAGAAATTCGGCACCTCCATTATCTCAAAACCATTAATAAGATTTCTAGTAAAAGCTACCGGTATAATGATGTAGAAATATTATCCCAATTTATTGTTTCGGAACTGTATAATGAAGAATACAACTTTTTCCATGTGGGTATATTTTTAAGAGAGAATAATTATCATGGGGATCATGTTTATTTGAGTTCATTAGCGGGCGATTCCAAGAAATTGTTTTATGAGAATTCGATGAACACCTACCGCCAGTCAATAAAAGAGGGGGTAATTGGTGAAACAATAAGGAAAGGACGCCCATTAATTGTAGATAATACGGAAGAAATTGTATTTTATCACAGCACCCCCTTTTTTAAAGGTAAGTCGGAATTATGTGTACCAATCTACCTGGTGGATCAGGTTATTGGTGCAATAAACATCGAGTCGAAAACCTTCGTTCACTTTGATGAGGTGGATTCTTCATTTCTGCAAACGATTGCCGATCTTTATGCGGCAAATATTCATCGAATAATTACCAACAATGAGATAACCAAAAAAAACAAGGAACTTGAAAAATACCTGGATGATCTGGAAAAAACCAAGAAACGTTTGGAAAGACAGTCTGATGAATTACAGACATCATTATCCAGTGTCAAAGAAGCCCGTGCGGTAATTGAGAAACAGAATTTACAGATGCAGAATAAATTACAGATGGGGGCAGAACTGCAAAAATCTTTGCTGCCCAAAATATTTCCTGAAAATTTAGAACTGAAATTCAATTCCAAATATTTACCAACTTCCCAGTTAGGGGGAGATTTTTTTGATGTAGTAGTGGTAGATGAGCATCACCTTGGGATCATCATTGCCGATGTTTCTGGGCATGGTGTCTCCGCAGCAATGATAGCAGCAATGTTTAAAGCCCTGTTTACAAATTATAAGCAACGGTCCTTAAATCCGGCCGAAACCTTAAATAATCTCAATACGGAATTTTCTCATATACTAAGTACCGGGGATTTTATTTCGGCATTTTATATGATTATCAATACAGAGGATTATTCTTTTGAATATGCCAATGCTGGACACCCATTTCCACTATTGTTCCAGAAAAAATCTTCAACTGTGGTTACCCTGGATGCACCCGGATTTTTTATTGGGGTGTTTAAAAAATCAGATTATGTATCCAAAAAATCCATTCTTCTTCCCGGCGATAAGATTTTGTTTTTTACCGATGGTATTATTGAGATTAGAAACAGTGAGCTCAGACAGTTTGGTCTGCATAGGCTCCAAAAGCATTTCAACGAAATTTCAGTAAAGGAGAAGAGTGGGCGGGAGATAATCGATTCCATCTACCGGGAAATCTTAAGATTCAATGAGGAAGGCATATTTGATGATGACCTTACCCTGCTCCTGATAGAAAAAAGCGAACCATCCGAAAATCCTCATCGCTAATTCTCCATATTATGTTTTATAATTAATAATAGTAGCCACATAATTTTCCCTTGATTTAATCTCCGAATAAGATTTACTTTACCATTAATAAATTTATGGGGATGTGATGCCGGAAAGTAAAGTCCTTATTGTTGATGATGATCATTCCTCCCGACTATTTATCCAGAAGATTATCGAAAGGGAAGGTTATCAATCAAACCTGTTTGCTAGTGGTGAAGATGCTCTTAAGGAGCTTCGGCAGAAACCCTACGATTTGATCATTACCGATTTGATCATGGAACAGATGGATGGAATTGAGGTGCTTAAAGGAGCGAAAAATATCGATCCTCATATTGCGGTTATTATTTTAACCGGACATGCCTCTATCCAAACCGCCATTGAGGCATTACGTCTGGGTGCTTCGGATTATTTAGCGAAACCCATTAATATAGATGAATTACGCATCCGGGTAAAAAAGGCTCTGGAAAGACAGGATTTGGAAAAGCGACTGAAGGAGGTGGAACGGCGCATCACCTTCAATGCAACGGTCACTACTGCAAACCATGAGATTAATCAACCCCTTACGGTTATATTGTCTGGCATTGATATGCTGCGCATGGAATTAAAGAATAAGGGGATTGAAGATCCGAAAATAATGGGCTATTTCAGTTTAATTCAGAAATCAGGTCAACGGATAGCTTCGATATTAAGGAGGTTGAGAGAAATCTCCTCACCAGTTATCCGGACGATTCCTCATGGCATGCAGATGGTGCAGTTAAAAATTGATGAGAGTAAAGAAAAGAGAGGCAAAAATTTTATCCTGGTCATTGAAGATGAAGACCATTTAAGGCAAATCATTAAAGATATTTTAGAGAATGAAGGTTTTAATGTAATATCATCAGGAAGTGCAAAAGAGGGAATTGAGATTTTTAAAACTAGAAAAAATATCATTCAATTGGTTATTCTTGATTATTTTCTACCAGATAGCACGGGCAGTGAGGTTTACAAGAAATTGAAAGTACTGGATCCCTCGGTAAAAGTTGTTATCACATCCGGTTTCGAATATGACGAAAAAATTCAGAACGTGCTGAATCAGGGTGCCTTGGGATTTTTGGGTAAACCCTTCGACCGGGCGCAGATTATAAATTTTGTCCGTCAAGTTACTGAATATCAATCCTAACCTTTAACCAAGAGTATGCTAAAGATTATAAGTCTTGCGGATCACAATACCTTTTTCTTTATAAACAGGGATATCTCCAATCCAGTACTAAATATTATTATGCCTTTTATTACTAATCTGGATAACTGGAGGATTCCGATTTTAATCATCTGGATCTTACTGATGATTAAAGGTGGTCGAAAAGGAAGAGTTGCTGCCATTCTTCTGATTCCTGTTCTGGTGATGTGCGATCAGATTTCTGCTTCTCTGATTAAACCGTGGGTTGCCCGGCTCAGACCATGTCACGAACTTCTTGATGTAACTCTTTTAGTCGGCTGTGGAGGTAAATATTCCTTTCCCTCTTCCCATGCCACAAATATTACTGGGTTCGGAATGTTGTTTTCATTTATTTATCCCAGATATTGGACCGGTTTTGCTGTGCTAACGATGTTAATTGGACTTTCCAGGAGTTATGTTGGTGTCCATTATCCCGGTGATGTTTTGTCCGGTTTTATTCTTGGGGCAATTATAGCATTAACTGTATTTTATACTTATCAAATATTGGCCCAAAAATATCCAATTATCAAAATTGATCAACAAATTTAACATTTAAGAATGAATATCTGGCAAAAAATAAAATCAAATATAAAGAATAATTTAGTACCGGGGATCATTGTTGTCGTTCCAATTGTGATTAGCATTGTTGTTCTGAAATGGCTTATCGATTTTTTTGATAATTTAACCAGTCCACTTATTCAGAATTATGTCCATCTATATATCCCGGGACTCGGAATAGTGGTGAGCATTATTTTTATATACCTGGTTGGACTTTCTACAAAGAATTACATTGGTAGAAAATTAATACAGACGGGAGAGAGACTTGTTATTCGCATACCGGTTGCTAAAACAGTTTATTTTGCTGTCAAACAAATTATTGAAACGATTACCACAAGGGAAAAAAGAGATGCTCAAAGTGTTGTTCTCATTGAGTACCCCAGAAGAGGCATATATTCTATAGGTTTATTTAATGGTACCATTAAAGTTACTGAAGCGGATAAGACATTAGGAAATGTTCTCATTATTACTTCCATCAATCCAGCCTCGGGATTTACTGTTTTGGTACCAATGGATGAAATACAATTTATAGATATGCCGATTGATCAGGCGATGAAGCTAATTGTTTCCGGCGGAATTGTTAAACCGAGTACAATAAAAATCCTTAAAGCTCCAATGCGAGGGAAAGAAATAGATTAAAGTAATGATTGAGATGTGTTTTAGGGTTCAGGATTTTTTTAGGAAAAATTCTTCCTGCAGGTAAGATAGGTTATTTTTATCTTTCCGAATCATTCTTCTGACAAATTCTTCGAAAGTAACATGACCTTCCAGTTCATGAAAGCCGGTACGATCCCAATAAATTGCTGGCGTGCTATGTAGTAGTCGTATTAATTCCTGCCGCTGTTCCAAAAATTTATCAAATAATCTGGAAAGGGAGGCACTATCCAGAGCATATTTTTGCTGAACTTTATCAATATCGATGGCCGGGAGGTACGGATGTTCTTCACGAATAATTTTCTTGAGCCGAAATTCAATGACATCTTCTTCTACAGCCGTTAATGTGCAGAAAAAGGAAAGAAGTTCTCTAGATTTGGGTATTTCTTTTTTACCGGTATCAGATTTTTTAAACGACATTAAAATCTTGTTAAAATCGCTCGAGGTCTTTTTGACGTCTTCTATTAAATCCTGGATTGAGCTTAGTTGCATATTTTTTATTTAAGTAAAATGAAACTAAACAAAAATATAGAATTCAGGTATAAATCTATGTGACATTCATCACTCTGTAATATATTATCAGATTTTCCAAATATCATCGGCAAATATAATTTTTGTTTAGCAAAACATAATTAAAGAGTTAGCAATCCAGCATTAAAAAATTACTTAACAAATTTATGATAAAATTTTTGTAGATTTGTGGTAACCTAAAAATGGTTTGGAAATATTTTTCAGTAAAACTAAATTTTGTTTTAAATATTTAAGATCTGTCTATTTATTGGAGTTATTTAGTGTCTTCATTTGTCCATTTACATAATCATACCCATTACAGCTTACTGGATGGTGCTATCGATATCCAGAAACTTTTCCAGCGAGCCTCAAAACTTAAAATGGATACCTTGGCAATTACCGATCACGGAAACATGTTTGGGGTGCTCGATTTTTATCTTGAAGCTAAAAAACAAGGGATCAAACCCATCATCGGGATGGAAGCCTATATTGCACCGGGTACCAGATTTGATAAAAAATCGGGGGGAAAGGGAGGGAAACAGGCTGCGTATCATCTGCTGCTCCTGGCAAAAAATAACACCGGTTATAAAAATCTTATGAAACTTTCCAGTTTGGGCTATACTGAGGGATTTTATTACCGGCCCAGAATTGATAAAGAAATATTAAAAAAATATCGTGAGGGTCTCATAGCTTCCTCTGCTTGTATGAAGGGTGAGATATTCCAAAAGTTGAACTACGGCGATAGAAAAGAAGCCATAAAGACCATCGAAGAATATTTGGAAATATTTGGAGAGGATTTTTATCTCGAATTACAAAATCATGGCATTCCAGAAGAAGCAGGATATGAAAATATTTATAAAATTGCCAAAGAAATGAAGATCCCGGTTATTGCCACAAATGATGTTCATTATCTGGAAAAAGATCATTTTTCTTCTCACGATGTTTTGTTATGTGTACAATCCGGTAAAAATGTTCATGAAGAGAACCGGATGAAGTATAATACCACCGAGCTTTATCTGAAAAATGTTGATGAAATGTATAAAGCATTTTCTGATAAAACCGATGCCTTAGAGAACACCCTGGCCGTAGCGGAAAAATGTAACGTACAATTAGATACCGGTAAACTGCTTCTTCCCAAATTTCCTTTGCCTAAAGAGCATGAAACAGACTCACTGGATGATTATCTTCGAATGGTTACTTTCGAAGGTGCAAAATGTTTATATGGAGAGATTCGGGATGAGATACAGAAGCGTCTTGATTATGAATTAAAGATAATCAAAAAAACGGGATTTGCCGGATATTTCTTAATTGTTAAAGATTTTATAGATTTTGCCCGGCAGCATGATATTCCTGTGGGCCTTGGCCGCGGATCGGTGGCCGGCAGTCTGGTTGCATATGCCACAGGAATAACCAGAGTCGATCCACTCCGTTACGGATTACTCTTCGAGCGATTCCTAAATCCGGAAAGAATATCCATGCCGGACATAGACATCGATTTCTGTTTTGAAAGACGAGAGGAAGTGATCGATTATGTCCGGAAAAAATATGGTGAAAAAAATGTTGCTCAAATCATAACGTTCGGTACCATGGCTTCCAAAGGTGTGGTACGGGATGTTGCCAGAGCCCTGGGAATTGAATATTCCAAAGCAGATGCCATCGCTAAATTAATCCCGACTTTTCAGGGAAAGCCGATGCCTTTATCCGAAGCTTTAGACAAGGTACCTGACCTGAAAGAAATGGCTCAAAATAGTGATGAACAATTTAAGGAATTAATGAAACATGCCCAGGTTCTGGAAGGATTGGCCAGGCATGCTTCCATCCATGCTGCAGGTATTATCATTGCCCCTGATGATATTACCAATTACGTACCGCTATATCAGACCGAAGAAAAGGGTCAGAAAGTAATTGCCACACAATTTTCCATGATTGGCTGCGAGACCATCGGTTTACTAAAAATGGATTTTTTAGGACTACGCACCCTAACCGTATTACATCAGACTGTTCAGATGTTGAAGAAGAAAGGTATAGAGATCGATCTGGATAATCTGCCTTTGGACGATAAGGAAACCTATGAAATCTTTAGTGAAGGGAATACGGTAGGAATTTTTCAATTCGAAAGTTCCGGAATGCAGGAATATTTACGCAAGCTTAAACCCAATCGGGTTGAGGATCTGATAGCCATGAATGCTCTTTATCGACCGGGTCCCATGGAAAATATTGATACCTATATTTCCAGGAAATATGGCCGCGAGAAAATTGAGTATCCCCACCCAAAACTGGAATCAATTCTTTCGGAGACTTATGGAATTATTGTCTACCAGGAACAGGTCATGAGGATAGCCTCAGATCTGGGCGGATTTAGTCTTGGTAAAGCAGACATTTTACGCCGGGCGATGGGTAAGAAGAAAAAAAGTGTAATGGAGAAGCAGAAAAAGGAATTTATAAATGGCTGCCTAAAGAACGAAATTGACCAGCAAACTGCTGAAAAGATCTTTGAATTGATCTTCAAATTTGCCAGTTATGGATTCAATAAATCTCATTCTGCAGCCTATGCTTTGCTGGCTTTCCAAACGGCCTATTTGAAAAGACACTATCCGGAAGAGTTTATGGCTGCTACTTTGACCTCTGAAATGAATGATGCCTCCAGAATAACCGTATTGATTGATGAATGCCGAAAAATGGGTTTGGAAATTCTCCCGCCAAGTGTGAATATTTCCGGGGATAAATTTGAAGTGCCGGAACCTGGAAAAATCAGTTTTGCACTGTCGGCGATAAAAAATGTTGGGCGTGCAGCCATAAAATCGATGATTAAAGCCCGGAAGGAAGTCGGCAAATTTGAAAATATATTTCATATGATGCAAAACGTCGACCTTCGATCGGTGAATAAGAAAATACTGGAGGCCCTTATCCAGGCGGGTGCACTGGATGAATTGGAAGGAACCCGGGCTCAGAATTTTGCTGCAATTGAGATGGCCATCAATTTTGGCCAGAAGTATAATGTTCACAATCAGAATAAAGCCCAAATCAGCATTTTCGAAGCCATGAGTACCGGTTCGGATCAGGATGCCGGACAATCTTTTATGTCCTATCCAACACTTCCAGAGATATCAGACTGGCCACTTCAGGAGAAATTGGAACGGGAAAAGGAACTTTTGGGATTTTATATCAGCGGTCATCCGCTGGATAAATATAAAAAGGAGATTGAACTGTTCAGCAATTTGGATTGGAACGAGCCGACCACGTTTGCTTCTAATCAGGAGTTAAGAACACCTGCCATAATTACGCAAGTGAGAACACATTTGGATCGTAAGGGTAATATCATGGCTTTTCTGACTCTGGAGGATAAGTTTAATTCTTTTGAAAGTGTGGTTTTTGCCTCGGTTTATGAAAAATACAATGACTACATAAATAAGGGTGAAATGATTTTTATTTTAGGTAAGGTGAGTGAGAGTGGTGAAAATACTTTTAAACTCCTCTGTAATGAAATAGTACCGATCAACGAAATTAGGAACCGTCTTTCCAATGGACTTCATTTGATAATTACTACAAAGGATTTTAGTGAAAATAAAGTTGATGAGTTACAGACGCTGATCCAAAATTATCCGGGCTCCATTCCCTTATATTTTGAAATGCGCCCAAATGGTAATAGCGCAGGATTGGTTTTATGCTCCCGTAAGTATACCGTAGTGGTAACAGATGAGCTACTGGAAAAGTTGCATAATCTGCTTGGTAAGAATAATGTTTTAATTAAAAGTTAACAAGGCTGATGAGAGCGGTTATCCAGAGAGTATCCCAAGCTTCGGTAGAAATAGATGATAAAGTTGTCGGTAGAATTGGCAATGGTTTTGTCGTGCTATTGGGAATTATGACGCAAGACGATGAAAAAGATGCGGAATATTTGGCAACCAAAACCGCTAATTTAAGAATATTTGAAGATGATGATGGAAAGATGAATGTAAGTTTATTGGAAATTGAAGGCGAAGTACTGGTCATATCTCAATTCACCTTATATTCTGATACTCGTAAAGGTCGAAGACCGAGCTTTATAAAAGCCGCCCAACCGGAAAAGGCAGAACCTCTTTATACTTCCTATATTAGTTATTTAAAAAAATTTAACATAAAAGTCGCCACCGGTGTTTTTGGCGCCATGATGATGGTGAATATCCAAAACAATGGTCCGGTAACAATAATTATTGATAGCGAAGAACGTCATCGATCACGAAAATGAAGGTACAGGAGAGTTAATACACATGGATATGAGTTCAGGATTAAAAAAAGTGTTTACCTTAAGAAATCTAGGATGGTTGTTTATTGCGTTTCTAATATTTCTGCTTATTATGGTTATTCTGGATTTGTTCATTATGCCATTTTACACGAAACATGGTAAGGAATATGAACTACCGGATGTGACAGATAAACCGTTAAAGGAAGCCACCAGGATACTGGATTCCACCGGCTTTGATCCAATTGTAAAAGATTCGGTATATGATGAAAACTTTTCCCCCGGTGCCATCATACAACAAAATCCGCTTCCATACACCCTAGTCAAGAAGGGCAGGCGGGTTTATCTGGTCGTAAGTATTGGAGAAAAACCTATTTATGTACCTCGTGTAATCGGCCTTACCCCGCAGGATGCAGAATTCCGTTTAAAGGAAAAAGGATTAAATCTGAATCAAATAATCTATGAATTTTCTGATTTCTACATGCGCGGTACAGTAATGAACCAGTCTATTCCGGCTGGAGAAGCTGCTAAAAGAAACCAGCGGGTAAATATTACTGTGAGTCTTGGTCCACCGCCCACATCTCTAGAAATTCCGAACCTGGTCGGTAAAAGCCTGGTGAGTGCCGAGAAAGAACTGGATGTGATTGGAGTTAGGATCGGGTTAATTAAATATGCTTACCGACCTAATCTCGTTCCCGGGACGGTCCTGAATCAATCGGTATCCCCCGGAACCAGTGCGGCCAAGATAGAATCGATAAACCTGCTGGTGAGTACTGATGAGCCACCACCCCAGGAAATACCGGAGGATACCACATTAAATAATGGAAAGGTAGAATGAAAGAAAATATGAAAGATTATAAAATACTTCCCTCAGTTCTCTCGGCAGATTTTGGGAAAATCCTTGAAGAAGCGACAACCGTTGATCTTCCTGAAATTGATTATCTTCATATTGATGTGATGGATGGGCATTTTGTGCCAAATCTGACCATTGGGCCGAAAGTGGTAAAATCCCTGAAACAGCATACCCGATTCAAACTTGATGTCCATCTGATGGTCAATAACGCACCGGAACTGATTCCCCAGTTTGCTGAGGCAGGTGCAGATAATATTACCATTCATCAGGAGGCCGTGACTCATCTGGACCGGCAAATCCATCGGATTAAAGAGTTAGGAGCGACTGCAGGGATCAGTTTAAATCCGGTAACTTCACTGGATACCATTCGCTGGCTGTTAGGCGAGGTCGATCTGGTGCTCATCATGAGTGTAAACCCGGGATTTGGTGGACAGGAATACATTCCGTACAGTACCCAGAAAATTGAGAAGCTGACTGAAATGTGTCAGCATCTGCATTCAAAGCCAATTATTGAAGTGGATGGAGGTATTAATCCTCAAACAGTTCCTCTCGCTTATCAGGCCGGTGCCCGGTATTTTGTATCTGGTTCAGCTATTTTTGGTGAAACGGATCGTACAAAAGCGATTCGGAACATAAGCGAAGCCTTAGATCTCACTATCATGAAAAATACTTCCCGGTTGGTTTAATTTGATTCCGGGTGAGCTATCCTATTTAAAGACAATCTGGATGATATGAAAAAATTTTTGACCCGGAAAATAATTCATATTATCAGCGGACTCATACTGATCTGGGTATGTATGGTCATTCAGAATTCGGCTTATTTTCTTGGAGGGATTATTCTAATCCTTCTTTTTCTGGAAATTTTCCGATTTCGGTTACCAATTTGGAAAAATATTTATGAGAATTTATTTGCTCGATTTTTAACACCGGAAGAAAAACAAAGTACGTTTACCGGAGCAATCTCTCTCTGGGTTTCGATATATCTAATTTATCTTCTTTTTCCGATAAAAATATTTTTAGGCGTTTCACTAATCCTCGTTCTGGCGGATCCATTAGCTGCGCTTTCCGGTAGAATGATACGTACAAGTAGAATTTTTCAAAATAAAACAATTCTGGGTTCACTGGTATTTTTTGTGATCAGCTTTTTGATAATTTTGGAGTACTCTAATATTCCGTTGATTCTTTCTCTATTTTTGGCTATTATTTTATGTCTGATTGAACTGTACAGCCCAAAGATATGGGAAAATATTTTTATCGGTTCGGCGGGCGCGATAATATTAATGTTTTTTGATAAGTTATCATAAAGATGATGAAACAAATTGTTGTAAATCCGGTTAAATTTTTAATTTTTTGAGGTGTCCCACAACATGTCATTAAGATTTAAATTTGTAGTAATACTATTCTGTTCAATCTGGATCTTCGGTAATCTCCCTCTTAAAGCAGACGGGTTAAATTTTCGGAAATATGCCGGTGAATTTATGGAAATTGGCGTTGATGCCCGGGCACAGAGTATGGGTGGGGCATTTACCGCGGTAAGTGGAGATGTCGTGTCGACTTACTATAATCCTGCAGGCATCTATGATTTAAGTAATACCCAGATATCTTTCATGCATACCCAACAGATGATCGCCTCAGTGAATTACGACTTCCTGGCGGTTGGCAAAAGGCAAGGTGAAAACCGGGTTATCGCCCTTAGTCTGGTCAGGTTAGGTATTGATAATATAAAGGACAGTCGTCAGGCATATCGCCAGGTTCAGCAATCAGGAGATTGGAATATTGATTGGTCGAAAATAAAGGAATTTAATGCCTCAGATTATATCTTTACCCTGTCTGTTGCTCAAAAGTGGGTGAAAGACTGGAATTTTGGGGCAAATTTAAAATTGATCAGAAGAGATCTTGCCGATCATCATGCTAATGGCCTGGGCTTTGATCTGGGGGCACAGAAAGAGATATTTGAAAATGCCCAGGTGGGTTTGGCCTTCCGGAATATTACCACAACCCTGATTTCATGGGATACCGGTGAAAAAGAATTAATAAAACCATCTTTATATCTGGGAGCAACTTATCTCTTCAATATTCCTGGTTTGAAAAGCAAAATTCAGCCGGTGGGCGATATCATCCTCCGGGCAGAAAACCGTAATAAGAGTGCCACAATCAGTTCAGGAACCTTCAGTGCGGATTTTGCCGCCGGTTTGGAGTATACTTACCATAATGTGCTATTCATCCGGGGAGGCATCGACGAAATCAGCCGTTTGAATTTAGGTGCTGGCGTACAAATACCACATATTAGAATTGATTATGCATTTACCAGCTATGATTATGAGATTGGTAACAGTCACCGGATTGGATTATTGATCGATCTTTAGAAATTATCTGAACTGTATTTACATTTTAAATAGTAGCATCAGTAGGGGTGTTCATTGACACCCCTTTATCTTAAAATCGATATTCTTAATGTATCTTTAGTAATATCCGATTAAATTAATATTAAATTTTTGCTAACGAACGAGCTGAGACAAATCTTATGAGATGTTCATTCTATGCTGTTATGGTTTTACTATTCACATCTCAGGTATTTTCCCAGGATATTCTGAGTGTTGATGATCTTAATAAAATTTGTGGAACTCCCGAGATCAGACAGGTTGATGTAGAGAAATATCTTGAAAAAATAAAGGCAATTCATACTGATGAATATAAAAGAATCATAGATGAAATCAAATTTGTGCGAGAGTACAATTCCATCCATCAGCAGCAAAAGTTATTTTGGAGCTATAATTTTCGAACTGAACAGTATTATACGGTTCCGGCAACACTCCGGAAAACCGGTACAATTAGCAGGATTTGGGTGGAGGATGCCAGTTGGAGTAAAAACTATGTGACTCAACCAATATTGGATGAGATCCTGAATAATCTGGAGAATAATACCCCATCGACTTCCATTGAACCTACCGAGGGGATTATTAAAATTGATATTATGTTGTTTGGACAGCCTCCGAATTATGATGGGGACGGGATTGTGGATTTTCTGATCCTGGATATCCAGGACAATTTTGACTCAACCAGTACCGGTAGCTCTTTCATCGCCGGTTATTTTTCACCTTCTGATCAAACCAATTTGTCCTATAGCAACAAAATGGATTTGATGTATCTCGATTCATATCCGGGGATCTACTATCAGGGGAATTATCGGACCGACCGGGTAATGTCCACGACTGCTCATGAATTTCAACATCTGATCCATTATAATTATGATCATGATGAAGAGGATTGGATTAATGAAGGATTATCGGAACTCGCCGGAACTTATTGCGGATATGGCCTCGATTTTCCTTCTCTATATCTGGACAGTACAAACGTGTCTCTTATCGGGTGGAGTGGCAAGGTTAAGGATTATGCCAGAGTCAATCTCTGGACAGTTTATTGCGCAGAACAGCTTGGTTTACTTTTTATCAAAGAGCTGGTCCGAAATACGGATAATGGAATAAACAGTTTTAATCAGACAATGGTCCTGTCCGGAAATTCAGGAAGCTTTTATGATATTTTTAAGAACTGGACACTGGCAAACTGGATTAATGATACGAATGTAAATCCCATGTTTGGTTATTCGCTTGCCGAAGCGCAGGGATTAAGAGCCCAGATAAATAAATTGGTGTACGAATTTAACAACACAAATATTACCGGTAATATTAAAAAGTATGGGGTTGAATACCATAGGTTCCGGGGCAAAGATTCCTTAGATATCATTTTAACTCAACCGGCGAAATGGATCTACTGGATTATCAAATCCGGAAACATTTATTCTGTAAATCCAATCCAAACCAGTTCCATTCTTGATCCATTATTTTCTGATGCAAACGAGAATATCCTCATTCTATCCTCAGATGGTTCCGCAGCAAATTACAGCTACAGAGCCAATGCTAAATATTCATTACATTATTATGATCTTGGTTATGATGATAATCAGGTTGATGTCAGCATCAGTTTTTCCACACCTCCGGGAATTGCGGCAAACCGGTTTTATGTACCTGAATCGAATCTGAAGTTGGAGAGTGTAAAATTTTACAATCCCAGCTCGAATAATCAGGTAAGAATACATATATATAATGGCAACAATTCCGGTTTACCGGGTTCGGACCTTCTGACTCCGGTGGATACCATTATACCATCGGGAAGTAGTTGGCAGGATATTGTTTTTACCAATCCGCTAGAAAATTTACCTGCTGGTGGATTGATTTTTGCCAGTATCGAAGTTCTTCAGACTGGGAAAGCCATTGGCTATGATTCACAAAATAAACCTGGATATAGCTACCTAAAATTGGGCAACAGCTGGCAGCCACTTTCTAATTATCCAATCAATAACCAGCCGGCAAATGGTGTTTGGATGATCAGAACTATTTTTACAGGTCTCGTCTCATCAGATAGTATTCAGTCCGGGGCAGAATTTATCGTCGAAAATAATTACCCTAATCCTTTTGTGACAGGTCGGCAGAATACGACAATTAGATACACTACACCGGAAGAGGGGGAGATTACTGTATTTATTTATAATTCATTGGGACAACGGATTGCCCGCTTGAACACAACCGACATGCATCAGATTATCTGGAATGGGGTGGGGGATAACGGGTCACTTGCAGCGGGTGTCTATTTTTATCGTATACATTTTCGAAGCAACCGTACCGGAAAAACGATAAAATCAAAATTTAGTAAAATGATACTATGGTGATTTAGTTAATCAAAGAATCTTGAGTTTAGTCAATTCTGTGCTAAATATTTGTGGATCCTGACCGTATATACATTTGAATCCTAACCTCTCGGCCGATTCAATATTTTCGTAGGTATCATCAATAAAAAGACACTTCTCACCCGAAGTTGACAATTTATCCAGCATAAATTTAAAGACTTCCGAACGAGGCTTATTCATTTTCATTTCAAATGATAGAAAAAAATGACTGAATAATTGGGTAAATTTCATATATTGAACAGCCACTTGCCAATGCCAGGGATCAGTATTGGAACAGATCGATAAATGATATTTACCTGCCAATTGATTGATCAGCTCTTCAATGCCTGGTTTGGGATGGCCAATTACCTTGTTCCAGATTGACTGAAATTCCTCTATCTGGATTTTACAGGGAAATCTGGCAATCATTTCCTGGTAGAAATTCTCGGGTGTATACGCTCCTGCCATGAATCCCAGATGGAGATCAGAAAGATAAAATGACCGGATAATTTCTTCAGAATATTGGCACCTTTTGGCAAATTGATCCATGGTTCGATGGGGATGAATATTTACCAGTACGTTTCCCAGATCAAAAATAATGTGTTCAATCATCGTGTACTCGACTCAATTTCGGTTTTTATTAAGCGGAAATTACCTTACCCTTTAAATATATGGAATTTTTGAATTTTTTCTGGCTGCAATTTTTTTTCTTTCCTCTTGCGTTCAATTCTATTTCGGTTAAATTGACGCCCAAATTAATCCGGAGCTCATCATGAGGAAAATCATTGAGGAAGCTTTAACTTTTGATGACGTGCTACTTGTTCCAGCCCATTCCAAAATTTTGCCAAATAAAACGAGTGTTCAAACAAAATTAACCCGGCAGATAGAATTAAATATTCCGATTATTTCTGCAGCCATGGATACGGTTACCGAATCGGAATTATCTATAGCAATCGCCCGGGAAGGTGGCATTGGCATTATTCATAAGAATATGACGGCCAGTGAACAGGCTGCTGAAGTGGATAGAGTTAAGCGCTCTGAAAGCGGAATGATTATGGATCCGATTACGCTTACCCCGGATCAACCAATTGGGGAAGCCTTGAGGGTAATGGAATATTATAAAATATCGGGAATTCCTCTGGTAAAGGGGAAACAGTTGATTGGTATCATAACCAACCGGGACCTTCGTTTTGAGGATAACCTGAATCGCCCGATCTTTGATTTAATGACCCACAAAAATCTCATCACTGCTCCTGAGGGGACAACTTTAGATCAGGCTAAACAAATACTCCAAAAACATCGGATTGAGAAACTGCTAATTGTTGATAAAAAGAATGATCTAAAAGGACTTATCACAGTTAAAGATATCCAGAAAAAAGCCAAGTATCCCAATGCCTGTAAGGACAGTCACGGTCGGCTCCGGGTGGGTGCGGCCATAGGTGTGGGAAAATCTGGCCTGGAAAGAGCCGAGGTTTTGATTGACGCTAAAGTCGATCTGATTGTTATTGATACTGCTCATGGACATTCTCAAGGGGTTTTGGATGCTATTACCCAGTTTAAGTCAGCATTTCCGGATGTGAGTCTGGTGGCGGGAAATATTGCCACTGCTGAAGCCGCCAAGTCGATGGTTGAGAAAGGTGTCGATGGCGTTAAAGTGGGAATTGGCCCCGGTTCCATTTGCACTACCCGAGTTGTCACCGGTGTTGGCGTACCACAGGTATATGCTGTTATGGAAGTTTCAAAAGCATTAAAAGGAACCGGGGTTCCGGTTATTTCCGATGGTGGTATCAAATTTACCGGAGATATTCCTAAAGCCATTGCAGCAGGTGCAGATTCGGTAATGATTGGCAGTCTTTTCGCCGGTACCACAGAGAGTCCGGGAGAGACGATTCTATTAGATGGCCGACGTTATAAGCAAGTGAGGGGCATGGGCTCACTTGGCGCAATGTCGGAAGGCAGCAAAGACCGTTATTTCCAGGAATCGATTACTGAGAAAGAGAAATTTGTTCCCGAGGGTATAGAAGGACGAGTACCCTATCGGGGTCCGTTAAGTGATACCGTCTATCAGATGGTTGGAGGATTAAAATCTGCTATGGGTTATACCGGATGTAAAAATATTAAAGAATTAAAAGAAAAAGCGAGATTTATTAAAATTTCTAATGCCGGCTTGAATGAAAGTCATCCCCATGATGTGGAAATTACCAAGGAATCTCCAAATTATCGGATGAGATAAAATATCAGGAGAGCGACTGAAATGTTGAATAAAATTGATCACATTGGAGTTGCAGTACAATCTGTTGAAAAAGTAAAACATTTGTTTAAAACTCTTTTTGATCTGAAGCCAGAGTTTGAGGAGATTGTAAGAGACCAAAAAGTAAAGGTAATGGGATTCAAAATTGGTGAGTCTAATTTGGAGTTTCTTGAGCCTGTAGATGAAACCTCGACTATTTCAAAGTTTCTTGAGCAAAAAGGGGAGGGGTTACATCATATCGCCTTAAATGTGGATAACATCCAAGAGATCTTAAATAATTTTAAATCTCTTCAGTTAAAACTTATTGACGAAATACCAAGAACCGGGGCCGAAGGAAAGAAAATCGCCTTTGTCCACCCCAAAAGTTTTAGTGGAATTTTGCTTGAGTTGTCCCAAGAAGAGGAATAAAATTA
>CAYVKM010000001.1:95894-100854 GCA_964452045.1 uncultured Calditrichaceae bacterium | reverse complement strand
GATCCTTCAGGCTTTTCATTTGCCCGGACAGGATGCGATTCTTATAAGCATGATCCAGGTAGATAAGCATCACTACCCCGGTCTCTGCCGCCACTCCAGCTAAAGCAATAAAACCAACACCGACCGCTACGCTGAAATTATATCCCAGAATGTAGAGGAACCAGATCCCCCCGACCAGTGAGAAAGGCAGGGACAGCATGACAATAATACTTTCCTGAATGTTCTTAAAATTGAAATATAAAAGTAGAAAAATAATCAGCAGGGTAATGGGAATTACAATCCGCAGCCGCTGCTGAGCACGCTGCATGTATTCATACTGGCCGCTCCAGACCATGCTATAACCTTCGGGAAAATTAACCTGCTCATCTACCGCTTTCTTAGCCATGGCTACATAAGTGCCGATATCAATATTTCTGATATCCACATACAACCAGGCGCTTTTCCGGGCATTCTCACTTTTAATGACCGGGGGGCCTTTTTTAATATTCATATCCGCCACATAGCTCAATGGAATCTGGGCCCCGGAGGGTGTGGGAATAAGAACCCGGTTCAGTGAGTTGATATTGTCCCGCAGTTCCCGTGGATAGCGTACATTGACCGGATAGCGTTCCAGACCTTCCACGGTTTGGGTAACGTTCATGCCCCCAATGGCGGTCATGATCACATCCTGCACATCTCCCACGGTTAATCCGTAACGTGCAGCTTCTTCCCGTTTGATGTTATAATCCAGATAATTTCCACCAACCGTCTTGTCCGAGAAAACGCTGGTGGTACCCTTCACCTGCCGCACCACTGTGGCGATCTGCTGTCCCAGACTCGACAAAGTTTCCAAATCCGGCCCCATCAATTTAATTCCAACCGGGGTTTTGATCCCAGTGGAAAGCATGTCAATCCGGGTTTTGATGGGCATGGTCCAGGCATTGGTCAGCCCGGGGAACTGGATAGCATTATTCAATTCATCCACTAACTTTTCCATGGTCATGCCGGGACGCCATTCATCTTGTGGTTTCAGGGTAATGGTGGTCTCAATCATAGAAAGCGGCGCCGGATCGGTGGCAGTTTCCGCCCGCCCGATCTTTCCGAAAACCGTTTCAACTTCCGGAAATGATTTAATGATTTTATCGGTCTGTTGCAGCAGCTCTTTGGCCTTGGTGATGCTGATGCCCGGATCAGTGGTAGGCATATATAAGAGATCCCCTTCATTCAGGGGTGGCATAAACTCCGATCCAATATGCTCTACCGGAAAAATGGAAATGAACAGGATGAAAACTGCAATGAAAATTGTGGTCCACTTAAAACGAAGCACCAGATGTATGACCGGGCGATAAATTTTGATCAGAAAGCGGTTGATTGGATTCTTCTCCTCGGGCATGATTTTTCCCCGGATAAAATAACCCATCAGCACCGGGACGACGGTAATGGCCAGTAGTGCTGAAGCAGCCATAGCGTAGGTTTTAGTAAAAGCCAGGGGTTTAAACAAACGCCCTTCCTGAGCCTGCAGGGTAAAAACCGGTAAAAATGAGAGGGTAATAATTAACAGCGAATAAAACAAAGCCGGACCCACCTCTTTTGAGGAATCAATGATGATTTGCCAGTGGTGTTTTTTGCCACTGTCCCGCTCGATATGTTTATGGGCGTTTTCAATCATCACAATTGCCGCATCCACCATGGCCCCAATGGCAATCGCTATTCCACTTAAAGACATAATGTTGGCATTAAGGCCCTGGTAATGCATCACCAGAAAAGACATCAGGATGCCCATTGGCAGGGTAAAGATAGCGACAAAGGCGCTCCTAAAATGCAGGAGGAACAGAATCGTAACCAGTGCCACTATTACACTTTCTTCCAGGAGTTTTCCCTTCAGATTATCGATGGCCCTTTCGATCAGAGAAGAGCGGTCGTAAGCCGTTTTGATGGTCACACCTTCCGGCAGACCCTTTTTAAGCTCTTCCAGTTTTTGTTTTACTGCGTGAATTGTTTTAAGCGCATTTTCCCCATAGCGCATCACGATAATGCCGCCAACCGTTTCTCCCTCCCCATTCCAGTCCGCCAGACCCCGGCGGAGTTCCGGTCCGAGATGAACATTGGCAATGTTTTTAATTAAAATGGGCGTTCCGCTCGGATCCGTACCAACCGGAATATTTTCGACGTCCTGGATGGATTTGATATAACCCAGACCGCGGACCATAAATTCCGTTTCACCTGATTCGACCAGCCGTCCTCCAACATCATTGTTACTCCGTTTGATAGCCATACTCACTTTTAAAAGTGGAATATTATAGGCTTTAAGCTTATTGGGATCTACCTCCACCTGGTATTGCTTGACGTACCCGCCGATGCTGGCCACCTCGGAAACACCGGGAACGCTGGTCAATTCGTAACGCAGATACCAATCCTGAATGGAGCGAAGTTGCTGAAGATCGTATTTGTCGCCGCCGTCCAACGTGTATTCGTATACCCAACCGACACCGGTTGCATCCGGTCCTAAGGTTGGCGTTACTCCGGCCGGCAGGCGTTTGGCCACATAATTCAGGTATTCCAAAACCCGGCTGCGGGCCCAGTATAAATCAGTCCCATCTTCAAAGATGATATAGACAAAGGACATATTGAAGAAAGAATATCCCCGCACGACCTTGGCATAGGGAACGGCCAGCATGGCAGTGGTGAGGGGATAAGTGACCTGGTCTTCCACCACCTGGGGTGCCTGACCGGGATATTCGGTAAAAATAATCACCTGGACGTCGCTTAAATCCGGAATTGCATCCACCGGTGTTCGCAACATCAGGTAAAGACCGGCTGCGGCGATAAGTATGGTAAAAATAATGACCAGCAAACGGTTATTTATGGAAGCTTCTATTATTTTTTCTAACATCAAATCATCTCCAAGTTCGAAATTCTGTATCTACGGTTCGATTTGCTCAACACGAGAGTGAGCCTACATTTGCATGTCTTGATCATGCTGATCATTCTCCTGCTGCTGATCCATATTTTGCATCTTTCCACCCTCTTTCATTTCCGGCATATTTTTCTGCATTTTTTTATCAGGCGTCTCCATTGGCCTGGTTTGACTCTGCTGGTCTGCCAGCATCTTTTGGATGGCCTCCTGAAGCCGGCTTTCACTGTCCAGCATAAACTGGGCTGAGGTCACGATTTTTTCATTTTCGAAAAGGCCGGAAACCACCCGCACGTATTGATTGTTTGGTCCGCCCTCTTCGCCAATTTTAATTTCTCGCGGTTCGAATCTTCCGTCGCCGCGGGCCACAAACACCACATTTCTGACCCCGGAGCGGATAATGGCTTCATTGGGAATCACCAGGGCATCGGGAATAGTTTTGCCTTTGATATAGACGTTGGCGTACATCCCCGGTTTTAATTCCAGATCGGGATTGGTAAATGCAAGTCGGATGGTAATGGTCCTGGACTTTTCATCCAGATAGGGATAGATATATGAAATTTTACCCTGATAACTTTTTTCGGGCAAATAGGAAAGATCGGCCTTTGCCTCCTGGCCTTTCTGGACCCAGGGTAATTCATAATCATAGATACTGGCTTCCACCCAGACTGTGGAAAGATCGGCAATTTTGTAGAGATCCATTCCGGCATTAACATGAAGTCCTTCCACTGCGTTCTTGTGAGTAACCACACCGCTGGCCGGGGCATTTAACTGAAGGTTCTTTCGTACTTTTCCGGTACTCTCTAACCGTTCGATTTCCGAAGCCGGAATATCCCAGTAATTCAATCGCTGACGGGTAGAGTTCAACAAAGACTCGGCCCCATCCCGGATGGAGGCGAAGCTGCTCTGGCTCACCGCTTTTTTGTTATTTAAGGCCAGCAAATATTCTTCCTGGGTGGTCACTAAGTCGGGTGAATAAATTTCTAATAATGGTTGTCCCTTTTTCACCTCCTGGCCGGTGTAATCCACATACAGTTTTTCGATCCAGCCTGAAATTTTGGTATTCACTGTATATAATTTTTCTTCATTATATTTTACCATCCCAACCGCCCGTACATCCCGGTTAAAGTTCATTCGTTTTACCGTGGTGTACAACACGCCCATGTTCTGTACCGTGGCCGGATCGATGGTAACAGTACCGGCCGGGCCGCTGCCGGTCTGATCTGCATAAACCGGAATCAAATCCATCCCCATCTTGGATTTTCCGGGATGGTCGTATATCTCCGTGGGATCCATCGGTGCCTGCCAGTAAAGAATTTTCCGTTCCTTTTCATTTTGGGTTTTAGAATGGGAAGACTTGTCATTGTTCATGCTGGACATCGTGCTTGAGCCCACGCCGGTGTTTTTGACCGGAACCAGTTTCATTCCGCATTTCGGACAATTCCCCGGCTCATGAGCAATGACATCAGGGTCCATGCCGCAGGTCCACAATTGAGTGCCGGTCTCACTGTTCGCCAATTTTGTTTGAGAATTCGAATCCTCACCTTTATTCATCATCACAAAACCGGTGATAACACCGATGACAATAAGAAATCCAATTGCTATTAAAATTCCTGATCTACGATTCATTATATTTCTCCGTACTTTTATTTTCTGTATTTATTCCCGGGTTAATTTTACCCCGGTTGCTGCCTCCAGGTCGGCTATACCCTTACGGTAATCACTCAGGAAGCGATAATAATCCAGCTCAAAATTGAACAGGGTCAGCTGATTGTTTAGCAGAGTTAAAAAATCGACCTTATTGGTCTGATAACCGGCAATCGCCGCATTCAAAGACTGGGTGGCCTGGGGAATGATGCCGCTTTTATAAAGCTCCAGCAGGCGATAGTTTTTTTCAACATCACTTAAGGATTTATCCAGGTCCGCATATACCTGGTTTTGAACATTCTGGTAGCTTTGCTGCACCATATCCTGATTATAACGAGTCTCTTCAATTTTTTTATTTTGCTTGCGCCAGAAATAGAGAGGAATGTCCACACTGAACAGGCCGGAAAGATAATCTATACC
>CAYVKM010000001.1:0-95794 GCA_964452045.1 uncultured Calditrichaceae bacterium | reverse complement strand
CCTACGCTGTATTTGGATTGGGCAATACGTATAAAATCCTGCAGCACGCCCCTGTTTTTCTCGACGGTTTCCAGGGATTGGTCGATAAAAAAGATATCATAATAGGTCTGTTTGATATTCTTTATCAGCTGATTTTTCAGCTCCAGGTTTTTATCCCGGGAAATATCAGCGGCGGATTTGGCAATACCCTCCCGGAGACCCTGCTTCCCGGGAAAGGGGAACATTTGCATCAGGGCAATTTGCTTACCGGTCATGGGCTCCTGGTTAAAATCGAAGGTGTTCACCGGCAGATTTAACAGGTTAAGGCTTAATTGAGGATCGGGAAGTGCCCCGGCCTGCGGAATTTTTGCCAGGTCGGCCTGCCAGTTTTGATAACTTGCCAGGAGGTCCGGATTATTATTAATTCCCTCCTCAATCAGATCCCGCAACCGGGCGATGGAATCGGATTGCTGTGCGAAAATTAGAATCGGCCAGAGGAGCAGTAATAGAATCCATAAGTGTCTCTGATTAAATTTCATATGAAATATTTCCTCCAATACATTTTTTCAATCTTATATCTTCTTGTTTCCGGACTGCTTTTGGTTCTTCCCAAGATAGAAAGTAAAGGCAAGCAGCAAGATGCTTCCCCACCAGAACCAGGCGTAACCATGAATGTAGCGGTTTAGCAGATCCGAAGTGTGGAATTCAGTAACCGAACTCTCATGATTGATATTGCTTTGATTGCTTGCCATATTATTTGATTGTGGATGGCAGGGATCTGCAAGAGAATCACCCGAATAACCTGACATTTTATGCTTTATGACAGAGAGATTATCCGGCTGGATTAGTCGGTGATAGAGACAGGTATAGCGGGAATTTATCTGCATGGGGAAGAAAAACACCACACCCACAATTCCAATCCCGAGCATGATCAAAAATAGATATCGGTAATTTCTGTTTAGATTCATTTCAATCCGTTTTCACTTTCTAATCTGTCGGTGTAGTTCAATTTCAATGCCAGAATGGAAATGTCAGGAGAGATAGAAGGCAAAGCATTTGTATTTAAGGGAGTTATAAAAATTGAGAAGAATTATGAAATGAGTAATACACCCAAGATTAGTAGAATATTCTACAGATTTGTAGATGAATAGTCTGCAATTGAATGTAGAATCAGACGGCTTGTCTCGCAAAATAAAGGGAAGGTAAAAGTGCCGTCGCTATTTGATGTTAAACTTTTTTAACCGGTAAAGCAGCACATGCCGTGGAATGTCTAAAAGCTTTGCCGCCTTTGTCTGGTTACCACCGCTCCGCTGCAAAGCCATTTGGATTGCCCTTTTTTCCAGATTATCCAGGCTCAGATCGGAAAACAAATTATCAGCCGGCTGGTTCCTGGCTATCGATGAAGGTTCGGTGAGATGTACGGGAAGGTCCTGCGGAGAAATTCTGGGTTTACCGGATAATACCAGCGCCCGTTCAATTACATTTTCAAGTTCCCGGATGTTGCCTGGCCAGTTATATGTTTTCAATATTTCCAGTACCTCTGAATCGACTGTTACTTTTTTATCCTTCTTATATCGTTCAATAAAAAATTCCACCAGGTAGGGAATATCCGCTTTTCGCTCTCTTAATGGCGGTATGGTGATGGGTACCACGCTCAGCCGGTAATACAGGTCTTCCCGAAACTTGCCGTCAGATACTAATTTTTCAATATCTTTGTTGGTTGCGGCAATCAGACGCACATCCACCTGGATCGGGGTGGATTCGCCCAGCCGTTCAAATTCGCGTTCCTGCAGAACCCGCAACAGTTTTGCCTGAACGTCTTCCCGCAAATCGGCAATTTCATCCAGAAGGAGGGTTCCGCCATCGGCCATCTCAAATTTTCCCTTCCGGTCTTTGATCGCCCCGGTAAAGGCACCCCGGACATGACCGAACAATTCACTTTCCAGCAAGGTATCGGGAATGGATGGACAATTCACGGTGACTAATGGTTTGGTAGCACGGGGGCTGTTGTAATGGATACCCCGGGCCAGCAATTCCTTTCCGGTGCCGCTTTCTCCCAAAATAAGAACCGTGGCGTCGCTCCGGGCAACTTTGCCTGCCATCTGGACCACATTTTCCATGGCCGGACTATTGACGATCATATTCTCGAAACGAAATTTATCAGATAACTCCTCCCGCAGGCTCTGGTTTTCCGTTTGCAGGTTTCTTAACCGAACAGTTTTCTCGATCACAAATAGCAGTTGTTCCTGTCCAAATGGTTTGGTGATATAATCGTCCGCTCCCATCCGGCAGGCCTCCAGAGCATTTTCCACGCTACCATAAGCCGTGATCAGAATAATGACCACATCTTTATCCTGTTTGCGGATTTCCTGTAATACCTGAATACCGGAAATGTCCGGCATCTGAATGTCGGTAAGGACGATGTCATAATTCCCCTGACGATACGCCTCTAACCCCTCTCCTCCGGAATTGGTGACATCCACATCGTATCCCATTTTTTTGAGCTGGTAGCTGATAACCTGGCAAAGATTGGCATCATCATCAATCAGTAAAAGTTTGGCTTTCATCAAAAAACCTTATTTTGTCTTCTGGTTATTTTCTTCAACTGGAATGTAAATAGAAAAGGTTGATCCCTTGTTTATTTCGCTCTCAACTTCTATCCGCCAGTTATTCTGGTCAATTATTCTTTTAACGATAGCCAGTCCCAGACCGGTGCCATCCTGCCGGGTGGTGTAAAATGGTTTAAAGATTTTCTCAATATCCGGTTCGCTAATTCCCTTTCCATTGTCTGAGATGGAGATCCGGATTTCGTTTGTCTTTTTTGAATCAGATGCCTTTTCACCATCTCGAGATTTTGTCCCTAGGCGTTCCACCTCCACCGATATATCACCACCGTCAGGCATCGCCTGGATCGAATTCAATGCCAGATTCATTAACACCTGCTGAAGTTGTCCGGGAACGCCGGTGAGAGGTAATTCCTTTTCGGGCAGCCGGGTATTAATAGTAATCTGATTTTTTCTGGCCCGGTTGGCTAATAATAGTTCGGTATTTTTAATAGTTTCCCTGATATCGAACGAAATCACCTGGGAAGATTTTTGCCCGGCAAAACGCAAATAATTTTCCACCACCTCGTTCAGACGCTCGGTCTCCTGAACCATAATATTCAGGAAATTTACTGTTTCCTTGTTGGGTGGCAGCTCATCTTTCAGGATATCAACAATTCCCCGGATGGAGCCAAGGGGATTCCGGACCTCATGCGCCAGACTGGCTGAGAGTTCTCCCACCACTGCCAGCCGGTCGGCCTGGCGGAGCTGATCTTCCATTTCCTCAATTCGGACCGACTGCTCCCTGATTTTTTGCAGGGTTTTTTCCAGCTGTTCGGCAGTGTTTTGATAGCGGGACTTCTCTTCTTTTTCATTCTGGGCCTTCAAACCGGTGAGGTAACCAATCACATTAAACAAAACAATTTGCAAGAACCGCATCAGATTGCCTTCCACCAGTCCACCCCACTGCAGCATAATATGGGGAAAATAAAGAAAACTCACGGCAATCGCAGTCCCCAATCCCCCCCTGATGCCGAATTGGAATGCTCCCAGAATAATGGGAATGAAATAACTCTGCATGAAAATGAGATGATACTGCCATTTCATGGTGGGTGTGCTGTAATGCAGGACAGTCACCAGAATGACCAGACCGGCAATAATCAACCACCATTTTATCTTTTGACAAGTATCTTCAGCCATAAACAATCACTTAAAAGTTGAGATAGTGTATAATATTCTACAGTGAAATGCAACATGAAAGAGACGATAAACAAAATTTACTTTTGAATCCGGATTACTTTCCATACAAAATAGTAATGAGGGATTCGTTTATTTGATTCGTCTGGATTTATTTATTGAATTTGGGATAGTCCGATACGGCGCTTATATTTTTCCGCCTGAATTACTCTGCTCTGCCGGTACCCCAAAAGATAGAATGTGTTTCTAATTCAGCAATGAATTATGAGGTATTATTTCCGGGAACCTTCGCGACAGACAATGATATAATGATCTTCATCAGGCTATTTTGAAAAAAGGAAATTTTGGGAATGAAAACATCGATGTTTGTTATTTTTCTTTCGATCGTCCTGTTTATCTATTTCGTAGTCAATTTTTATATTTTCAAACGGGGCTGGCAGTCTCTTTCCGGGGCTGGGACTTACCGTACCATATTTCTTATTGGTTTCCTTTTCCTGGTTCTGTCTTATCCACTGGGCCGTTTTGCGGAACACTTCTCCCGGAACGGATTCACAGAATTTCTGGTTTATCTCGGATCTATCTACCTGGGAATTATGGTCTATGCACTTTTCTTTGTTTTGATTATAGATTTGCTCAGACTGGTAAACCACTTCACCGGATTTTTTCCCGGTATTATTCGTCAGAACGGGCAAAAAAGTGCCGAATTTGCAACCTTGTTTGTAGCGGTGGTAACAGTTCTGATCGTACTGGCCGGACATATAAATACCTTATATCCCCGCATCCGAACTATGGAATTAGCTATTCCTAAAATGGCAGGTAATATAAGCGAATTAAATGTGGTGGTGGCTTCGGATATCCATCTGGGAACGATCATTCGAAATGGACATCTGGAGAGAATTATTGACCGGATAAACAGTCTTGATCCGGATATTGTCCTGCTGCCCGGTGATATTGTCGACGAAGACGTTGGACCACTCATCGATCAGAATATGTCGGTGACCCTGGAAAAAATAAAATCCCGCCTGGGTGTGTATGCTATCACCGGAAATCACGAATATTTCGGCGGCGTAGAAAGGGCAGTTGCTTACATCGAAAAAGGAAATATAAAAGTTTTGCAGGATACTCTGGTCAAAGTTGCCGATGCATTTTATGTGATCGGGCGAAAAGACCGAATGGCGGAACGGATGGGGAATGGTCGTAAATCTCTGGCGGATATCATGTCCGGCGTGGATCACAAGTATCCCCTGATCCTGATGGATCATCAGCCCTATGGTCTGGATGAAGCCAGGAGAAATGGCGTCGATTTGCAGTTATCCGGGCATACTCATCACGGACAGCTGTTTCCCTTTAATTATATTACCAAGGCAGTGTACGAATTAAGCTGGGGTTACTTGCGAAAAGGTTCAACCAATTACTATGTTTCCTGTGGGGTGGGAACCTGGGGGCCGCCAGTCCGTACAAACAGCGTTCCTGAGATTGTGCAGATTAAGTTGCGTTTCAACCAGAATTAAGAAAATTAAAAAGTAACACCGGGAATTATCTTATTCCACGGTAAAAGAGAAAGGGTCTTCTGTTTGCGGACAAGAAGACCCTTTCTTATATATTGAAGATTTTAGCAAACAAATTTATTTTATGAGGCGGATGGTAAGCGGATAACGATACTTCTCTCCACCATTTGCCTTGATAGTGGCAATGATCAGCACCACAATATCAAATATCGCCAGGGCGATTAACAGCAAGATGCCAATCAGAATGACGGTGAGAATGGCAGAAATGATGAAATAGATGGTCATGCTGATTTGAAAATTTAAGGACTCCTTACCCTGATCATCCACAAACTCAAATTCGTCTTTCTTAATTAACCAGATAACCAACGGGCCAATGATGTTTCCCAGGGGAATAACAAATCCGGCAAACGCGATAAGATGACACAGCATGCCCCAGGTGTTGGCATCCTTGGAGGTTGCAGCAGGTTGGGCTGCCTGAGGGGGTGTTTGCGGAGTGGGTTGTTGTACATTTTCATCCATATTTACGCTCCTTTTTAAATTAGGTTATGGTACCAGTTGTAAGATTTACAAGACTGATTTTTATATGATGAGTTTACTTTTATGTCTGTTTAATATATACACAGATAAGATAAATTTCAAGTAATTTGCGGCAAGTTCGTTAAATCAGTTGATAAAGAAAAGGCCTCTTTATTTTAAGAGGCCCTAATAAAGAATTAAACCAGATTAGTTTTTTACTTCGCTCAATGTCTTCAGGGCATAATCTACATCCGCCGCAGTATGGGCGGCATTAATCTGGAACCGGATGGTTTCATCGCCCCTTGGCACGACCGGGAAAGTGAGTCCTACCACCAGGATACCTTTATTATAGAGATGCTGAACGATTTTGTGGGTTTTGGCAGTATCGCGAACCAGTACCGGAACCACCGCATGCGGACCGGGTATGGATTCAAATCCCAGTTTGGTAATGCCATCCCGGAATTGTTTAATTCGCTCCTGTAAATTTTTCAGGCGCTGCAGACCTTCCGGGCTGTCGCATATATTTACTGCTTTGGTGGCGGCTGCACAATCTGCCACACTCAGGGGATTGGTATAAATGTAGGTGTCAGCCTTTTGCCGGACTGCTTCGATAACCGCTTCACTGGCCGCGATAAAACCACCATTCACGCCAAATGCTTTACCAAATGTCCCGATAATAACGTCCGGTGCGACACCGGCATATTCAGCAGTTCCCCGGCCGGTTTTTCCGTAGGCACCGATGCCATGGGAATCGTCTACCACGGTGATAACACCATCTTTAAATTTGCTGTAATATGGTTTAGTCAGTTCGACAATTTTATTAATCGGGGCAAAATCTCCACGCATACTGAAGATTCCATCGAAAATAACTACAATCCGCTCCATACCATCCGGGATTTCATCCAAACATTTCTTAAGCTGATCCATATAATTGTGATTGTAGATGGCCTTATTTTCACTGGGCACACCGGCAATGCGCATGGCCCGGATAATGCTGTTGTGATTCAGCTGGTCACCAATCCAATAGGTCTGTTTAGTAGAAATGGCCAGTGCCAGGCCGCAGTTAGCGGTGTAGGCGGAGTTAAAAATTTTGGCTGCTGGCTTGCCGGTAAATTTGGCAATTCGCTTTTCCAGCTCAATATGGTAATTGAAAGAACCGTCGATAAAACGCACCGCACCCGGACCAACACCAAATTTATGCGTAGCCTCATCCGCGGCCTTAATCAGTTCCGGATGATTGGACAGTGACAGGTAGCTATTGGAATTCATCCGGATAAATTCCTGGGTAGCTCCCTGAAGTCTATAGCGGGGGCCTTTACCGTTTGATGGCGGTATATAATCGACAATAATTCGTTCCGGTGCTTTGGCCCGGCCTTCCTCTTTCAATGCTTCAACATCTCTTAACAAAGATTGATCTAATTTTTCCAGTGACATGTGGCTCCCTTCTGTTTTTTATCATAATTCGTTATATATCTTAAACAATTTTCACCCGGAAATATTAACGAATTGTAAAATTATTCGCAAGAACTACCAAAAATATTTTTTACCGGATTAACCGGTAAAATCCTATTTAGATATTAATTTGGTTGTGTATAGTCATTGATCGCTTTTAAATTCATCACTTTAATTTGAGGTTTAGAGGATTGTTTACAATAAAATTGAGAAGGAGCCATTGATGAGAGAAAAATTGTTAGAATTGATCCCGGAGTTTAATCAGATCGAGGATCAGGAATTGAGAGAGAAGACCATTCGGGTCTGGGAAAAAGCGCTGAAAATCCGGAATATGATCCCGGAGGATATGCTGCGGATGCCCTTTACCCTGTTGATCGATCCCTGTCCGGCTAACTTTGTGGAACATACCCGGGGCGTGGTGAATGTTTCGGTGAATGCGGCAAAAGCGTTGAAGGAAGTATATGGGGATAGGATGAGCATAAACATGGATTACCTGCTATCCGGGGCATTACTCCACGATGTCGGTAAAATTCTGGAGTACATCGAAAAAGACGGTAAATTTGTAAAATCCACGGAAGGTAAATTCCTGCGACACCCGTTCTCTGGAGTAGGTCTGGCGTTTGATGAAGGAATCCCGGATGAAATTATGCATATGATCGCGGTACATGCCGGAGAAGGGGATGGCAAATGGCGAAGTACCGAAGCAATCATTATTCATCATGCGGATTTCACCAATTTTGAACCCCTGCATGGTAAAAAGTGATTATAAACTATGGTGGATTTAAGAATCAATCCATGCAATGTCCATAAAATGGCTGTATAAATTCTGTACAATTAAATAGTTTAAAAATTTCTCGATTGACCGCAAGCTTTGGGTGAGGAAATCGTATCTCCTAATTTTACGAGACTTTCCAATCTAATTTTACTTTTCTCTTTTTCTGGTATCTTATTTGTAATCTTTCCGTTATTAGAGTTGTCGAAGATTAAGGAAGTTTTGTGATGACAGCTGATGCACTTTCAATTATTTCCCAGGCGGAATATGTAGCCCTGGCCCGAAACGGACGAAACAGTCACCGGGTGAACAGTGTGTTGGCGCAAATCTATCTACTTTGCGCGGCCGAGAGACTGGAGGATGCGCGATTGATGATCGACTTGCTCTATAAAATTATCTCTCAGGACCGTAGTACCTATCATTTGGCGTGATTTTGGAAGTAATTATATTTTAACAGGATTAATTTTCCTGGAAGATTAAAAATTTAATTGGCTGACCCTCATAATCGATAGATCTGTCGCACCTGAAGACAGAGATAAATAATATTTAATTTAGATGAACTGTTTAATTTCTTTCGTATTTCCTAAATCCAATCCTGGAAAACCTTGTGTGATTTGTAGTTTTGGTTGATCAAGTTATTCGAGTGTCCGATTGACCATGGATAAAATGATTAATAAGGAAGTTTTATGGTGAAAGTTTTGATAGGTATTATTCTTATATTTGGATCCGTACTGGTGGTTGCCCAGGTTCTTAGCGGGGAGCAAACCCCGGTGGATTCTTTGGTCAGGAGGGATGCCAGTGATTATAAGGCATTTTATCTTGGTTTTCGTGAGACACCATCCGAAAAAACCTTTTTTACCTTCCGGATAACCGAACTCGATTCAACCGCTAACTCGATTTGGTTCGTATATACATTAAATACCGTGGATAACCGGATTGAGGGTGAAGGCAGGATTTACCCGGAAAAAGGAGAAATTGACTTTGGTAAAAATAATAAAGGGATGATTAAATCTGACCAGGATGGTCGCATCGTTTTTGAATCGTCACAGAGTGATACCACTAAACATTGGACAATGAAGGAGATGTAAGATGCGCTATCTATCAATTTTTTTAGTTGTTTTGATGTTTGCCGGATGCACCGACCATAAGAAACTGGCGGATCTGCAGGAAAAACAGGCGCAACTGGAGACTGAATACCGACTTCTGTTGGAGGAATCCGAGCAAAAGGATGAATTTGTGGAAGAGTATACCCGAACCCTAAATCTGGTTTACGATAATCTGGAGCATATCCGGAAGCGGGAAGGTTTGCTTAATAAAATGTCCGAGAACATGGAAACTGGCCAGACGGCTTCGTTAAAGGAAAAGTTGCTCTATAATATTTCCAGTATTGATGAGTATTTACAGGACACTCGCAAACAACTAAAGTCGCTAAAAGAAAAAATGTACTCCTCTAACCTCAAGAGTGCTTCACTGGAAGAGAATATCAATCAACTCAACCAGATGATTGAAGAGAAAGAGACGTATATTACAGAATTGCGAAAAAACGTGGAAGACCTCAATGCCCGGGTGGCGCAGGTAGAGGGTAAACTTGAAGCCCAGAACGAAGTGATTGAATCCCAGACCACGCGCTTAAACACTGGGTTTTACATTATCGGAAGCGAGAAAGAGCTCAAAGAAAAAGGTATTCTGGAAGAGAAAGGTGGCATCCTGGGTATCCGCAAGGCCAAGCAACTGGCAGCAAGTTTTAATCCGCAGGATTTCAATACTGCTGATATCACTCTGTTAAATAGACTGGATATTGATCGCAGTGCAAAAAAGCTGAAGATCATTTCACCCCATAATCCGGAATCGTACGACCTGATCCAGAAAGATGATGATCATACCATTCTGGAAATTCTGGATCCTGAGGCATTCTGGAAAATCCGCTATCTGGTAATTATGACCAAGGGATAAAAGAGATTTAACACCGCGGGAGGTCTGACTTCACGGGTTGAGAAGGGGCACCGCTAAAGTGGGTCCGGGGATGAATGGATTTTTCTCCGGATCCATTTTTTTATGTCTATGGATTTTATTAGCTGACGGATTTACCGGAATCAACAGGTTTATCCGGGGTTAGCAAGGAAAGCGTATCTCCATCATTCACTGCCAGCAACATTCCCTGGGATTCCACGCCTCTGATCCTGGCCGGTTGAAGATTGGCCACGATAATAATAGTCTTTCCGATCAGTTCTTCCGGGGTATAGTGCTGGGCGATGCCGGCGACCAATTGACGCTTTTCTGTTCCCACTTCAATTTGCAGTTTCATCAGCTTGTCTGCACCCTCCACCCGTTCTGCTGCAGTTACTTTGGCACTTTTTAATTCCACTTTTTTGAACTCATCGATGGAAAGATATTTCGGCTCTTCCTGCTTTTCTTTTTCCGGGGTTTCCTGTTGCATTTGCTGGAGTCTCTCTATTTCTTTATTAATTATTTTATCGGGTATTTTCTCGAAGAGGATCTCAATCTTTCCAAGGGCATGTCCGTTTTCTAAAACCAACTCGCCAATCTGATCCCATTTACTCTTTTCCACCTGACCTTCCAACTGCAACATCTTCCAGATTTTTTGCGAGGTAAAGGGCAGAATCGGATGCATCATGATGGTTAATGAATAAGCTGCCTGAAGACAGAGATTGAGGGTGGTGGCGCATTTATCGGGGTTTTCCCTGCGGGTTTTCCAGGGCTCCTGGTCATTGAAATATTTATTGGCAAACCGGGCTACATCCATAAATTGCTTTGTAGCTTCCTTGAATTGGAATTGGTCGATAAGGTTGCCGATCGAATCCCGGCCGGACTTTAGTTTGTCAATAAGCTCCTGGTCCAGATCGTCCAAAGCGCCCCGGGCCGGAATCTGGCCGTGGTAATAATTTCGGACAAAGGTGAAAGCCCGGTTGATAAAATTCCCCAGGATATCTGCTAGCTCGTTGTTGTGTTTTGCCTGAAATTCTTCCCAGCTAAAATCGGCATCGCGGGTTTCCGGCATATTTATGGATAGAGAGTACCGGAGCGAATCCGCCGGATAGGTCTCCAGAAATTCATCCACCCATAGAGCGAAGCCACGGCTGGTGGAAAACTTGAGTCCTTTTATATTGAGAAATTCATTGGCCGGTACATTTTCCGGCAGGACATATCCGCCGTGAGCCATTAAAAGTGCCGGAAAGATAATACAGTGGAAAACAATATTGTCTTTCCCGATAAAATGAATCAGTTGGGTGTTATCCGGATCCATCCAGTATTCCTTCCAGAGATCCGGCTTATCCATCTTCTCGCCCCACTCTTTGGTTGCGGAAATGTATCCGATGGGCGCGTCAAACCAGACATACAATACTTTGCCGGTGGGATTCACCCCTTCGGCTTTGGCGATTTCCTCTGGCACCGGAACGCCCCAGGAAAGATCGCGGGTCATCGCCCGGTCCTTTAAACCGTGGCTAAACCAGCTTTTAATCTGTCCCAGTACATTGGGCCGCCACTCCGGATGCATGTTAATCCATTTTTCCAACTTTTCCTGGAAATTGGCCAGGGGCAGATACCAGTGGGTACTTTCTTTTAAGATGGGTTTTTCATTGGTTATGGCACTGCGCGGATTGATCAGATCTGAGGGGCTTAAGGAGGAACCGCACTTTTCGCACTGATCGCCATAGGCATCTTCGTAGTTGCACACCGGACAGGTACCCCTTACAAAGCGGTCCGCCAAAAACATTTTGGCCTTGGGATCGTAAAGCTGTTCGTCTGTCTTCAGGGTAAATAATTTCTTCCCGGCTAAATTGCGAAAGAAATCCTGACTGACTTCCCGGTGCACCGGAGATGAGGTCCTCCCGTAATAATCGAAGGACATACCGAATTTGGCAAAACTTTTTTCATTCATTTCATGATAGCGGTCCACGATTTCTTGGGGGGAAACGCCCTCATTACGCGCACGAATCATGATTGGAACGCCGTGTTCATCCGAACCGCAGATGTAGATGATATCCCGTTTCTTCAGCCGGCAGTACCGGGCGTAGATATCAGCCGGCAGATAGGCACCAGCCAGATGTCCTAAATGGATAGGCCCATTGGCATAGGGTAAGGCACTGGTTATCAGGTATTTTTTCTTCCCGGGCAATTAAGCTTCCTCCGTAGCCGGAGAGGCAGTACTATCCTGCAGTTGTTCCAGGGTAAATTTTTCCAAATCGTCATTGGCCAGGCGCACGTAAACCAGACCATGGAAAATGTCAACTTTATCGACAATTCCCCTCCCGTTGGGTGTGATAATCTGTTTATCCACCTCCGGATATTTTTCCAGCTCCTTCAGATAGAATATCTTCTCAAAAGATAAACAGCATTTTAAACGGCCACATACCCCGGAAAGCTTGGATGGATTCATCGGTAACAACTGCTCTTTGGCATGCTGGGTGGTGATGGTTTCGAACTCCCGCATAAATGTGGCGCAACAAAGCTTATAACCGCAGGTACCATAGCCACCCAGTCGTTTGGCTTCATCCCTTACCCCAATTTGCCGAAGCTCGATTCGGGTTTTGTATTTTGCCGCCAGATCCCTCACTAACTGGCGGAAGTCCACCCGCTGATCTGAGGTAAAATAGAACGTGAGCTTATTCTTGTCAAACTGATACTCCACATCCACCAGCTTCATATTTAAATTATGCTTGTTGATTTTTTCCTTACAAACCTCAAAAGCATTCTCTTCTTCTATCCGGTTCGTTTTAAGCTTAGTGAGATCATCCTCCGTGGCAAGGCGCATAAGCTTTTTCGGTTCGGCATCCATTTCTTTGAGGGAAACCACCCGACCCAACGCCACCACAATCCCGATGTCCTCACCGCGTTCTGCTTCCACGATTACGTAATCGCCGGTTTTAAGAGTTATTCCGACCGGATTGCTGTAAATTCCGGTCCGGTTGCCTTTAAAGACAACTTCCACTAAATCTGAAGGCATATCGCGGCCCTGGTTAAATCAATAAATCATTGTTGTTTAATCAAACGATTAAGTTTAATAGAGAGGTCCGTAAAAATCAATGTTGGATTTAAATTCCTCGGATCTTCCAAGTCAGAGATGGCATGTTGGGTGGCAGTTATAATTTGATGAAAATCGGCGTCGGGGTATCCCGAGACAAATCCTCCCAGATTTTTCTCCAGATCGCTGTTGATAAACTGCTCGGTTTTTTTTGCCTGATATTTATAATGGAGGGCGTCCCGGAACCAGGTGAGCAGGAAAAAAAGCAGCAACATCATATTTCTGCGATCCCGGCTGGCAGTAATGCTGTTTATTTTGTTCATTAATTCGTTGGACTTCTCAATAACCACCACACTTCGCAGGAAATCGATTGCCTGATCCCGTTTTTCCAGAACGTTATTTTCAATAAAATTGAAGGCGAGTTTAATATTCCCCAGTGCCAGGCGGATAATCATGGCCAGATGTTCCGGCGGTTCCGGAGTATAATGGCGGATGATCTTCAGGATTTCATCGCCCTTCAGCGCCGGAAAGTGCACCAACTGACTGCGGGATCGGATGGTGAGCAGGATACGATGGATCCTGGAGCTGATCAGGATGAGCATCAGGTTATCAGGTGGTTCCTCCAGAATTTTCAGCAGGGCATTGGCCGCCTCCGGTCTCATTTCATCGGCTTCACTGATAATAAATATTTTTTTCTTTCCCTCGTACAATTTGAATTTTGCCTCGTACTTCAACTCTCGAATGGTATCGATAGATATAAAAGTGTTTTTCGAACCAAAGCTGATTCTGCGATAGGGATTGGCTGCTTTTTCCTGCAAAACTTCGGCAATATCTTCCGGTTTTACATTACTGCTGCTGGGTATCGGAAAAATAAACTTTACATCGGGGTGCTCCAGTTTTCCTATCTTTATACATTGCGAGCATTTCCCACAAATAATATAGGGCCCTTTTTCGCAGTTCAATAATTTGGCGATTTCAAGGGCAAATGCCTCCTTGCCCGCGCCTTCTTTACCGTAGAACAGAAATGCATGGGGCATCCGATTGTTTTTGATGGAACTCAGAATACGTTCCTGAATATCGAAATGTCCGATTTCCGGATTGAAGATATTTTTTTCCATGAAGATTATTTCTGTTCCGTGGCAATTACAATTTTCGCCACTCCGTTTTGCCTGGCGATATCCATAATATGTACCACAAATCCATGAGGTACATTTTTGTCCGCATTGATGATTAAAGTTCTGTCCAGACTCTGTGCCATGGCGTCTTTAAGGATTGGTCCCAGATTATCGATGCCGATCTCTTTGTCCCGATACATAAGTTGTTCATCCGCAGTGACAAAAAGAACCGCTTTTTCAATCTGCTGAAGATCGGTTTTTTTGGCTTCCGGTAGGGCGAGTTTAATTCCCGGCTGTTCCAGAAAGGTGGATGATACGGTAAAGAATATGATCAGGATAAACAGCACATCGATCAAAGGAGTGATGTTAAGCAGGTTACGCGATTTCTTTTGATCGGTCAATAGTTTCATAGATTCAGAAACGGTGTATTTTGGTTAAAGTTTCCGTTGTGAAAATAGTGAGCAAATCAAAGAGTTTGCAATAAAAATTATTCTATTGTGCTGGAGGACCTTCACAATTGGCCTGAAATTTTCCTTTCATCTTGCATTCCCTGACCTTCCCCTTTACTTTCGGAAACCATGAAAGTGGTCTAAATTAAATCGGGGAGATATATATGAAAAAGCAGTTCATCATAATTCTAATCCTCATCTCTGCCTTTGCTCTTCATGCGGAAAAAAGGGCTTTTACCCTGGCAGACCTCTACCGGATAAAGAATGTTACCGATCCCCAGATTTCACCGGATGGGAGAAAGGCAGCGTTTGTGGTCACGGAATATTTTTTGGAAGAAGGGAAATCCAATGCTGAAATCTATCTCATATATCTCGATGGAAGCGATTTGCAACGGATGACCCGGAATGATGCCCAGGATACCCACCCGCGTTGGTCTCCGGATGGTAAGCAGATCATGTTCCTTTCCACCCGCAGTGGCACCGCCCAGGCCTGGTCCCTCCCACTGGATGGCGGAGAACCCAAGCAAATGACCGATTTATCCACCGATATCACCTCACCGGAATGGTCTCCGGATGGGATAAATATTGCCTTTGCCACAGAAGTTTATCCGGAGTGTGGCGCGGATGATCAATGCAATAAGGAAATTAATGAATCGATGGAAAATGGCCCACTGCAGGCGCATATGGTGGATCACCTGCTCTACCGGCACTGGAATTTCTGGAAGGATGGCAAACGAACCCACATCATGATCTTCGATATCGATACTAAAAAGATGACCGACCTTACCCCCGGGGATTACGATTCGCCTTCATTTTCGCTTGCCGGTGCTACCGGTTTTGCTTTTTCGCCGGATGGCCGGGAGCTTTGCTTTGTATCCAACCGGGACTCCAATGAAGCTGAAACCACCAATAAGGATCTCTGGTTGGTCTCTGCCCAGGGTGGCGCGGTTCAGAATATAACCAAAGATAATAAAGCCTACGATGGGGATCCAGCCTATTCACCAGATGGACGTTATATTGCCTATCGTACCCAGCTGATTCCCGGGTACGAAGCAGATAGATTCCGGATTGCTTTATACGACCGGAAATCCGGAGAAAAGCGGATTATAACCGAATCCTTTGATAACTGGGCAAACGATTTCAGATGGGCGCACGATTCCCGCAGCATCTATTTTATTGGAGAAGTAAAGGGGCATTTTCCGCTTAATAATGTCAGTATCAAATCACTGAAAATTGAAGAAGTGCTGGATGTTAAAACCATCAATTCATTTGGCATTACCCCTGACGATAAAACCGTGGTAGTGAGTCAGCGGGCAATTGCCCAGCCTACCGAGATATGGTCGGCACCGATCAAAGGCGCCTCCACTGGTAAAAAGGCAAACCGGCTTACTTTCTTTAATAAAGAAGTGGAAGAAACTGTGGATATTCGTCCGGCAGAAGAGGTTTGGATTGACAGCCCCACCGGGGTAAAAATTCATACTTTTCTGATTAAGCCCCATAATTTTGATCCGGCTAAGAAATACCCAGCTATTATTAATGTGCATGGTGGTCCACAAAGCCAATGGGCCGATGCTTTTCGGGGTGACTGGCAGATGTATCCTGGTTCCGGATACATGCTCCTCTTTCCCAATCCGCATGGCTCAACCGGATATGGACAGGATTTTACCAGTGAGATATCCAAAGACTGGACCGGTAAAGTAATTGATGATGTGATGGCTGTGACGGATTACATGGAAAATCTGGACTATGTGGATGCGGACCGGATGGGTGCCATGGGCTGGTCCTATGGCGGCACGGTTATGATGTGGCTGGAGGGTCATACCGATAAATTCAAGGCAATTGTCTCCATGATGGGCGTCTATGATCTCAACTCCATGTATGGCACCACCGAAGAGCTCTGGTTTCCGGAATGGGATCTGGGTGGGGCGCCCTGGGAAAATCCCGAATATTATCTGAAAAATTCTCCCAGTTCCTATGTCAAAAACTTTAAGACACCCTGTCTGGTGATATCTGGAGAGAAGGATTACCGGGTAAATTTCACCCAGAGTTTACAATTCTTCACCGCACTTCAGAAAATGGGAGTACCATCCCGGTTGATTATTTTTAAGAATGATGGTCATTGGCCCAATTTCGTAAAATCCATGCCATTTTATTATAATGCTCATTTGGACTGGTTCCATCAATATCTGGGAGGAGACCCGGCTCCGTATGATATGGTGAAGATGTGGCGTAATGAGGTGTTCCAGAAGGAATAATAAAAAGGGCGGTCAGCTGACCGCCCTTCTTGTTTTAAAACATCAGTAATTATTTTCCAAACCGGTAGCTGAAACCCAGCATTAGACGCAGCTCAAGTTTCGGTTGATTGATTGCGGTATCCGCATCCTTGTATTCGTAATCTTCCCGGGGATTTACTTTTTCTCCATCGGGGCCGTAGGAAGTATCATGGCCGGAGAGAACCGAAGAAAGATAATAGTCCGCACCGGTATTGAAAGACAGCATAAATTTCCGGCTCAGGGGAAATCCCATCTCCAGACCTAATCCGCCACCCCAGTGTTTACTGGTAACATCGAAATCCTCATTATTCCCGATAAACTTAAAATTCCCTTTAAACATGGCGTATCTGGGCCCGAAGTAGAGATAGGATTCAGGGATTTTCAGAAAATTGAAAGGATAGAGGAAGTCCAGAGAAAAGCGGATAACAGATCCTTTCTCCTGCACGGTTCCACCCTGGTTATTGTTGATAAAAATGCGCCGGGCATCAGTAGCATTCCCCGGATCGAATCTGACATACCCCAGGGTAAATTTTGCACCCAGCGGAAGTCCCTGGGCAAAATTATAGGTCGAGCCATACAGATCCCATCCCATGCCGCCATAATGTCCCCAGTTTATGCCGCTCCAAAAATCCGCCGAACCCCCATCGGCTGTAAGAATGAATATGAACAGCGGGACGAATATTAATATGATAAAGCGTTTCATTTTTTACCTCCTGTAATTATGGTGCCTTCTTGAGCAAATAGAACGCCAGTATTTTAAATTCCTTTGTAAGAAAAATTCAGGTGTTTTGAGAATAGCCGATGGCCATTATATCATCTATACAATCAGATTAATCAGGCTTAGAAAGGTTACAAAATATCTTGACTGGGCTAATGTATAAAATTAGTATGTATAGATTTTTTACAGGCACATAATTAGATATGATGGATTGATCGAAAACCGATTCCTTTTAAAATTTATTCTTGCTGAAGAGCAAGACATTTTTTAATGAATAACGACCTGGAGTTCAAATACGTTTTTGACAATATACAGCAGAATAAAAGTGAGCAGTCCGGCCAGTACCGGTGTTAACACCCACCCCAGAGAGATCTTACCCAGTATGGAAAAGTGGATGCCCCTGGCGCCCTTTACCAGTCCAATACCGATCACTGCGCCAATAACTGCTTGCGAGCTGGAGACAGGTACCAAGGGCAGCGCCGGGAGGCCATGGGCCTGCAGCCAGTGTTGCAGACCCTGGGAAGCGAAGAGGAACAGAACCAGTGCCTGCGCCAGAACAACCACCAGAGCACTGGCCGGGGTTAGTTTGAAAAGGTCATGACCAACGGTCATCATTACCTGGTAGGAATAAGTGAAGATGCCTACCGAAATCGCAATGCCGCCAAGTAAAAAAAGCTGCTGGGTACCGGTGAAGCTGAAAGAGCCGAAGATGAAATCTCTGAATGGCGCTGCCGGAACAAAAACACCCATGACATTGGCAATATTGTTTGCCCCTAAACTGTAAGCGCCAAATGCCCCAACCAGGATGAGTAAGAAACGATTCAATATATCAACTTCCAGAATATGAATACGGGCTTTATTAAGAAAAAACCTGAGGATAAGAAATAGAATCACTGCAAAGATCCCAGATAAAATGGGACTCATCACCCAGGTGGAAACAATTTTTAACAGCACATTGAGATTGGTTGGTAAACCGGTAAAAAAATTCCAACCGATAATCGCCCCCACGATGGCCTGAGAGGTAGAAACCGGTAATTTTGTTTTGGTCATCCAAAAGACGGTGAGTGCTGCAGAAAGCGCAACTGTGAATGAGCCGGCCAGGGCATTCACGGAACCCAAAGTTTCCAGGGTTTCAGTTGCCCCGCTGCCACTAATTACAGCGCCCAGGATCACAAAAATGCTGGCAATGGCGGCGGCCATTTTAAACCGGATCATTTTTGTACCCACCGCCGTCCCAAATACATTAGAGGCATCATTAGCCCCTAAGGACCAGCCGAGAAAGAGCCCGCTTAACAGAAAAAACCAGATCATTTCTTTGCCGAATTATTATTCATGCCGTTTTGCCACCGCAATAGTTACCCGGTCACAGACATCTTCTGCTTCGTCGGCCACCAGTTCAATATGATGGGCAAATTCCCGCAGATGGTTTTTATGACTGAGATCGATATTTTTCTGGAAGATAATTCTTTTAACTTTTTCGGAAATCTTATCGGATTCCTTTTCAAAAAACAGCGCTTTATTGGTGAAATCCCGTACCGCGTTCAGATCCCGGAAGTATGTTCGAATGGCTTTGACCATATTCTCTACCGCAGAACTGGATGCCGCCGCCAGATCGGTAAAAAGGGCATGAAGTTCCGGGGGAATATTTGGTTTTTCAATGGAAAAATTGAGCAGGGTTTTGGACATGCGGTTGAGCACCCGGTCGGTGCTTTCCAACAGACCAAGCACATCTCCCCGCCATTCCGGAATGAGTGTGTGTGCGTAGAGTTCGTTCTCTATCAGGCGGCGGAGGCCGTCCCCGCTGCTTTCCAGAACACGCAGATCGTGATAGCGTTGTTCAAACTCATCCTGCCGATCTTCGACGTAAAATTTCAGACCCTGTACAAATATCATGGCGCCGCGGTCTACCTTATCCAGATAATCATCAATTTGAGCTTCCAGCTCCTTTGTTCTTCTGATAAATATTTTCATCTATGCTCCGCACAATTGCTTAAAGCAGAAATTTAAATTTGATTTAGATGCATTTAAAGATAATGATTCCCGGAGATAAAACTCCAGAACATTCTAAATATTTTGATTTTGATGGTTAATCAATCCGGTTGCCTGGTATGGGAAGGAATAAGTCAATGACCTCTTTTTCGGGATTAGAGAAATAAGTCTTGAATATGTTACCGGTAATTTTATATCTTTATCATAAATGATCAATGAGGGGCAATATCATGAAAAAAATTGTGATACTACTCTTTTCAACTTTGTTTTTGCTACCACTGTCTGTCTACCCGGAAACCCTGCAGGAAGCTTACAATAATGCCACACCCTCGATCGGATATAATCGTTTACTCGAATTAGATCCCGGCACTGTCTATACCGGCGGAATAACTATTTTCAGTGGAATAATCGGGATCCGGGGTAACGGCGCCATTATCGATTTGCAGGGCGGCTCAATTAGTGTTGCCGGCGAAGCCCAGTTGGAAATCGATGGTTGTATCATCATCAACGGCGCCAACGGTTTATTAATGCAGGATCAGGTATCTGGTTATGTTACCCACTGCACCTTTTATGGTAACCAGGTCGGCATCAGTTATTTGGTTACCGGTGGCCTGCTGGAAGTATCCAACAGTATTTTGGCCTTCAATACCCAGTATGGACTAACCTGTGATGAAGGTTCCAGCGTCATATTAAATTATCTCGATGCCTATCAGAATGCCCAGGGTAATTATATGAAATGGTGCACCAGCTGAGGTGGCGGTTCCTTTTCGGCATTTACGCCACAACCTGGTGCAGGTTGTCTGACAAGTAATCCACTCTTTTCCGATCCCAGTAATCTTGATTTTATGCTTCAGGGGGGATCCCCCTGTCTTAATGCGGGTATGGGCGGATACGATATGGGTGCCAAATTTTACCAGGATATCCCCGAATCCCCGACCCTGATCAATATTGAACCGCTGACTTCCCAGCAGAGTGTAGTATTGGAATGGTTGATGCCCACTACCACGGTTCATGGCGGTATGCTCGATACCATATCCGCGGTATGCCTCTGGCGAAACAGTGAAATGATTGCCGAAATAAACCTGAATAGTGGTAGAAATCCTGTCTTTAAAAATAAGATGCGATATACGGATAATATCACAAACCCGGATTATTACCGTTATAAACTGTGCGTAAAGGATATGCAGGGAAGTCCGGGAAGAATCGCCTATTCTCCGGAAAAGTGGTATGGGGGACAAATGAGCGGCGTTTTGATCTGGGATCTGGATCTGACCCCAATCAGCGGTCCGGTGTTAAAAACGGTGATTGAAGAATTGGAGTATCCCGGCCCGGTATATCTGGCGTCGAATGCCAACCGCTATCCGGTGGAATCCACCATTGATGCTATTTTTGTCTGTCTGGGTATTTATCCCAATAATCATATCCTCACCGAGTCTGAAGGTATGAAATTAAAGAATTTCCTGGATAGCGGTGGGAATGTTTACATGGAAGGGGGGGATACCTGGTATTACGATAACCAGACTGTTGTTCATCCCTATTTTGAAATTAATCCGGTAGGAGATGGTGGTGCCGATTTGCTCTATGTGCACGGTCAGGCAGGCACACCCTATCAGAACTATTTATTTCAGTATGCCGGCGAGAATTCCTTTATCGACCAGATCGAGGGTACCCAGAACAGCCAGAAAATATTTTATAATCCCTCCGATAACTTTGGGGTGGCAGTTGCATATACCGGCAATGAATATAAGACTATTGGGACCAGTTTTGAATTTGGGGGTCTGGTGGATAATGCCACCTCCACCAAATATGATTTGCTGAACCAGATATTTGAATATTTTGGCATGATGCCCAGCTCCATTTCCCATGGCAGTGATTTGGGACTTATACCAGGCACCTTCCAGGTAAAACCCAACTATCCCAATCCATTTAACAGTAGCACCCGGATTGTATTTGGCATTCCCTCGGCTGGTGACGCTATGGTATGCATTTATACGGTGAATGGTCAGAAGGTTTTCCAGTCGGACATGGGCCAGTTATCCTCCGGCTGGCATGAATTTGCCTGGGATGGGCGAAATGATCAGTCGATTCCGGTTTCCAGTGGCATTTATTTTTACCAGGTGATTTACCGCACCACAAAAGGTGAAAAATGGGTAAATCAGGGAAAGATGCACTTGTCTAAATAGCAATTAGAGAGAGGTAAGATCGGGAAATTTAAATTTTCAATATTGCAGATAGATTGAATATAATGCACATTGCCGCACAGCAACCCTTCTATCTCCCGGACTTTTATTATTTCTACAAAATATCCTGCTGCGATTTCTTCCTGATTGCCGATCATCTTCGCTTTCGCAAGCAATCACCCATGGTTCGAACTCAACTCCCGGATGGAAAATACCTGATCGTTCCGGTATCGCATCAAAACAGCCCGGCGCATCCGGTGATCCAAAAAGTACGGCTAATATCGGATAGCCGCTGGAAAATGAATCATCTCAGAACTATCAGATCTCTTTTTCAGAAATTGCCCTATTTTGAACATTATTTCCCGGAACTGGAAGAGATCTATAACCGGGATCACCAGTACTTATCCCCCTTTCTCACCGAGATTATTCACTGGCATGCATTTCATCTGGGGCTTCAGGATAAACTGAACTTTGCCAGCGGGTTGAATATCACCAGCCAGGTTGAACTGAAGAAGTGGCTCAACCGGCAGGAAAAGCCGCTCTGGCTTATCCATCCTGTTGAAGTTGAATACTACCGGAGAGAATTTCCTGATATTCCTTTGCGGGCAACTAAACCGCCCGAAGAGGAGCCTTACCCGGAGGGTTACCATCCACGGTTACCCATGCTGCTGCTGTTTTTTCTGCGCGGACCCGAAGCCCGGATGTACCTGAACAGGTCAGACTGAACCCTATTTTTTTCCGCTGTGAGATGTAACAATCTTTTCCTCCACTCATCGAACAGTTGTTTCGACAAAGAAATTGCTTTGTCACCCGCTTTATTATAAATTTGGTGTTCAAAATTTAGAGATCTTGTTCAAGGAGCTATTGTAGTATGAAATTGAAGGCGATTCAGATTCGAAAAGGAAATGTGATTGAATACAGTGGTGAGCTTTACCGGGTGACTGAAGCGACTCATGTGACGCCGGGTAAAGGACAGGCGCTGATGCAGATTAAAATGAAACGGCTGAGTGATGGTACTAAAGCCGAAGACCGGTTTCGGCCGGACGAAAGCGTTGAAAAAGCAACCCTCCTGACCCGGGAACATCAATACCTATATCAGGATGGAGATCTGTATTATTTTATGGATTTGGAAACTTACGAACAGATCCATATCACCAGTGAACTTATCGGGGACGATGCCTATTATCTGCTTCCGGAAACCATCGTCCAGATACTTTTTCATGAAAACACCCCTATCGGTGTGGAATTGCCAGGGGTAGTGGAAATAAAAGTCGTAAAAGCCGAACCGTCCTTAAAAGGCGCCACGGTTTCCAGTTCCTACAAACCGGCAGAGCTGGAAACCGGCCTGTCCATACAGGTTCCTCCATTCATTGAGGAGGGTGAAGTGATCCGGGTAGATACAACCACCGGTAAATATCTGGAACGGGCAAAGTAGATGGCGATCGGGGGAGTGAATTTTCAAAAATCCATTCAGAAAGGTATATCGGGAACAACAGCAGCATTTTTTGGGTTCATAAAACGAAAAGATTTCAAAGTTGCAAATTCAGGTATTGACCATTATATTTTTCGTCTAATTTTACAGAAGGAGGTCAAATGAAAAGGACTTATGTACTCATCGCAGTAATTTTGAGCTTGATTTTTGTCGCTTCGGCGTTTACCCAGGAAGATACCAAGGTTGAGGCGCAGAAATTGTACAATGAGGGAATTAGTCTTTTAAAGCGGAAACAGACCAATGATGCGATTGTGAAGTTAAATGAAGCAGTAAAGAAAGATCCCACATTGGCAGTTGCCTATTATGCACTCGGGATTGCTTATAAATATAATAATGACTTTGCTAAAGCCGAGCAGAGCTATAAATCCGCCATCAATAATAATGACAAGATGGTTTCGGCCTATGTTGCACTGGGGAAGTTGTACAGCGACCAGCAAAAGTATGATGAAGCCCTCAATACGTTTAAGGCTGCCCTGGGTATCGATCCGAATGATGCCAAGGCAAATTTTGAGATAGGATTTGTTTACCTGGAGCAGAAGGATTATCGGAATGCCATTCCCTATTTTCAAAAAGCAGTGGAAGCGGAACAGGATTATACCACCGCCTGGCTGGATTTGGGCACCGCCCAGCATCAGGTCAGGGAATATTCTGCTGCGGTCAACTCCTTTGAGAATGCGCTGAAATATGAAAAACGCCGAACGGCTAAAGGAACAATTTATCTTCGTCTGGGAGATGCCCTGGCAAAATTAAACCAGGATCAGAAAGCGATTGAGGCCTACAACAATGCTATTGCGAATACCACCCAGAGTTATGTTAAAGGCGCAGCCAATTTTGGCCTGGGTGAGATTTATAAAAACAGTGGAGATAAATCCAAAGCTATGGCCTATTATGAAGCAGCTTCGCGGGACAGAACCTGGAAGCAATCTGCTTTATATGAAATAGATCTTCTTAAAAAATAGAAGAGAACAAAATTTTAACCGCTCTGAAAGGGGGTCGGCAACAAGCATGATTCACGTTAAGGTCCGTGATAACGAACCTTTTGAAAAAGCGCTTCGGCGGTTTACCAAAGCGTGCGAAAAATCCGGATTAATGTCGGATTATAAGAAGCATCAACATTTTGAGAAACCCAGCGAACAGCGCAAGCGGAAGGAAAATGCGGCACGGCGCAAAATAAGAAAAATCATGGCGGAACAACGCTAAACACAGCAGCTGGTAATTTGACATGAGCATTCAGCAAAAATTAATGGATGATATGAAAGCGGCTATGAAAGCCGGAGAGAAGCTGCGGCTGGAAACCGTCCGTGGGTTGCGCGCCCAGTTCAAGAACCTGGAGATCGATAAGGGACATCCCTTAACCGATGAAGAAGAGATTCAGGCATTGATGAGTGCTGCCAAGAAACGGAAGGAATCCATTGAACAATTCAAGGCGGTGAACCGGTTGGATCGGGCGGCTGAGGAAGAACAAGAGCTGGAAATTATCCATTCCTATCTTCCCGAGCAACTCACGGAAGAAAAGATTGCCGAACTGGTGGATCAGGTGATCAAGGAAGTCGGCGCTACCTCTCCCGGTGATATGGGTAAGGTTATGGGAAAGATAATGGGACAGGTAAAAGGAAGAGCCGACGGCCGACTGGTACAAACCGTGGTTCAACAAAAACTGGCCGCCTTATAATCATGTCAGACCCCTGGTCTCGACCGCATCCGAAGGTTGAGACGTGATGAAAATTTTCGGAGTTTTTTAATACGGGCTTGCAAAAGCCCGTTTTTTATTTATCTTTGATCGAAATAAATAAAATACGGCATGAATTCTCTGGATATCATCTTTGGCCTTATCCTGTCCATCTTTATTCTGGCAGGTATCTGGAAAGGCTTTTTCCGTGAGGTGCTCGGATTTATCGGGATCATCGGCGGCCTGTTTCTGGCCCTGATCGGATTTGCACCCATTGGAAAATTGCTGAATTCGCTGATTCCGGGAATCCCAACCTTCATCTGGCCCTTTATCAGTTTTATTCTCATCTTTATCGGGGTGTATATTTCCAGCCGGCTGCTGGCCGGGATTCTGAGCAAACTGAGTGAGACCATATTTCTGGGCTGGTTAAACCGGCTGCTGGGTGGTCTGGTGGGTGGCCTGAAAGGTGCCCTGCTGATTAGTCTGATCCTGCTGCTCATTGGTTTCCTACCTTTTCAGGGCGCACTGGACAATGTGCGTGATAAAAGTCTGATGTATGAACCGTTGCAAAAATTAATTCCTTCTGCTTACAATTTCTTTACCGGTTTTAATGTTCATTCAAACGATCTGGAAAAGAAAATTACCAATTCCCTCAAGGATGCCGAAGGCAAGTTGAGTGAAGAAATTATAAAATACTTTTTTTATGGAAAAAATTCCCTCAATTCTGAATAACGATAATTACATTCAACTTGAACTCCCTTCCCTGTTCGAAAAATTAGAAAACCTGATCCGCAGCGCCTACGGTAAAGATCCCCTTGCCCGGGTTATGCTGGAGCGTGATCCGGATAAACTTCGCCGGAAACTGGATGAAGTGACCGAGATGGTTGAGATCATATCGCGGGATTCCGGAATTCCGGTTTCCGAACTACCTGATATTCGTCCCCTGCTGAATAAGATAAAACCGGAAGATGCCTTTCTGGAAGGGTCCGAACTAAACCAGGTGAAAATCAATCTTTCGTGTTTTGCCGATATGAATGCTTACCTGAATTCTTACCGGGAAAATTTTTCCCTGTTGTGGGAATATGGTAGTAGAATCCATCAGCATAAGCGGATTGTGGCGGAGATCGAGAAAACCATCGATAATCAGGGAGAGATCCAGGAGAATGCCAGTCCGGAGTTGCGACGCATCCGCAAGGAAATACTTCAGCTGGAAGGAGATCAGAAAAACGTGTTGCTGAAGGTACTGAAGCGTTATTCTGAATTTTCGCAGGACGATATCGTCACCTTGCGGGACGGTCGTATGGTGCTGGGAATCCAGCAGCAGTTTGCCGGCAAGATCAACGGGATCGTGCACGGGACGTCCGGCACCGGCGCCACGGTTTTTATGGAACCAATGGAAACGCTGCGGATCAGCAATCAGATTCAAAACCTGAAGATGGAGGAGCGCAAAGAAATCATCCGCATTTTCCGTTTTCTCTCCGGCCTGATCCGCGAGGTGCGCAACGACATCTTTTATGCTATCGAGAATTTTGGTATCCTGGATTATATCCATGCCCGGGCCAGACTTTCCCTGGCCATGAAGGCTTGCGCCCCGTCGATCTCGAATAAACCGGAGATCCGGCTGTACCAGGCCCGGCATCCCCTGTTGATTCTGAAGATTGGCCATCACAACGTGGTGCCGTCGGACATTGTGCTAGGAGAAAGTTTCCGCACACTGGTGATTACCGGTCCCAATGCCGGGGGTAAAACAGTAGCCCTGAAAACGGCTGGTCTGCTGCAGATCATGGCCCAGATGGGGCTGCATATCCCGGTAAATCCGGACAGCAGCATTTCCCTGCTGGAAGATGTGCTGGTGGATATCGGCGACCGGCAGAACATCGAGCAGGATTTGAGCACCTTTTCCGCCCATATCATCCGTTTAAAGCAGATACTGGCGGAGGCCAATCCCAATACTTTGGTGCTGGTGGATGAGATCGGCACCGGCACCGATCCCCGGGAAGGTTCTGCGTTGGCCATTGCCTTTATTAAGGAACTGACCGATCGCCGGGTGTTGACCATCGCCACCACCCACCATGGTGAGCTGAAAGCCTTTGCTTATTCGGCGGAGGGCGTGGAAAATGCCTCAATGGAATTTGATCTGGATACCCTGCAGCCAGTGTATCGTCTGAAGACCGGCACACCCGGCAGCAGTTATGCCTTTGAGATTGCCCGGCGCTATGGTTTGCCGGATGATATCATTAAACAGGCGGAAAAAATTGTCGGGCCGGATAAGGGACAACTGGAGAACCTGATCCTGGATCTGAATGAGAAATTGCAGCAGGCGGAAAAGGAACAGCGGGAGTGGAGCATTAAACTGTCCGAAGCCGAAGGTCTGCGCTCTTTGTATGAGGGGGAACGCAACCGATTAAAACGGGAAAAGATCGAGCAGCGGCGCAAAGCGGCGGAAGAGGCCAAAAGGATTGTGGACGAGGCCAATGCCCGGATCGAAAAGCTGGTAGCGGAGATCCGGAAATCCCAGGCCGGAAAAGAGCAGATTGCCCGGGCACACCGGGAAGTAAAAGAACTTCAGCAGAATATAGATGATATTCTGGAAGAAACCACTCCCAAACCGGTGGCTGCGGGAGAGTTTCACCAGGGGGATGTGGTGTGGATTGAAGCTCTGCGGGAAGAAGGGGAAGTTTTAAATGAGCCGGGTGAGGACAATAAAGTGTGGGTGCTGGTGGATGAGAAGCGAATGCAGCTGGATTTATTCGGTCTGCGCAAACTGGAAAAGGAATCGCTGGAGTCCCGCCGGATTTTCCGGCAGGAGACCAGGGGTCAGGAGAAATTGGCCGAAGGTATTTTACCGGAGCTGGATTTACGGGGAATGGATTCCTACGAAGCGATCGAGGCTACCAGCCGTTACCTGGATCAGGCCCTGAACCAGGGTTGGGACGAGGTACGAATTATTCATGGAAAGGGAACCGGGATCCTGCGCCAGAAGGTAAACGATTTTCTGAACCGGGACAAGCGGGTGGAGAAAAAGCGTCTGGGGAAATGGGGTGAAGGGGATACCGGGGTAACGGTGGTCAAACTGAAAAAAGAATCGGGTGAATGATGAGCAAAATATTTATCATACTGGGCAGTCTGAATGCTTTTCTGGCGGTGGCCCTGGGAGCGTTCGGCGCCCATGGATTGCAAAGCAAATTAAACGAACAGATGCTGGCGACCTACTAGACCGGGGTAAAATATCACATGATGCATGCCCTGGGACTTATCCTGATCGGGATCATCTCCCGCTGGACATCGGATTCCCTGCTGATCAACTGGTCCGGCTGGTTTATTTGCGCCGGGATCGTGCTTTTCAGCGGCAGTCTCTATCTTTTAAGTATAAGTGGTATTCGCTGGCTGGGAGCCGTTACCCCGCTGGGTGGACTATCCTTTCTGGCCGGCTGGCTTCTGCTGGCCATGGCCGCGTTCAAACATTTATAATTATCATTTCTTCTCTTCCGATATTTGTATTTAGGAATGCCTGGGTGAATTGAAATTCTGTCATTCCGGAAATTGATGCAAGTGATTATTCGCAATAATAATTATCTACTTCCTGTTAATCTAACACTAATTTTAAATTGAATTCAAGTTCTTAATTGGTATTAAAAATCTAAAAATACCACGGTTTTTTCTTGACAAAAATATTTTAGAGTTGTATCTTAAAAACGAATGTTAAAATAAAAAAGAGGGGGGGGGGCAGGAGAGCCCTCCCGGAGGCAATTATGTTTATAAATGCCACTTCTTTCCTTTTCGGATTCCAATTCAATCTTCAATATATACTGTTTGATAAAATTGATTTGTCTTTAATATAAAGATATACAGGTAACTTAGGTTCCCGCTGTGGGAATGATAAACTAATGTTGGGGAATTTATAATAAGAAATTAGCATGGGATCTATTTTTAGAAAATTTCGGATATTTTATCTTATTTTAATATTTTTTAATCTTCTTATCCATAATATCAGGAGCGATCAAATAAGTAAAGAATTGCAAAAAATAAAAAGTCAGTACATTGTCTCTTTTATTGGGGCTGATATCGTCCAGTTAACTGACAGATATACGGGTTCAACCAGGAAATATTTTATTGGCAAAACCAACTTTACACCAGATCTGAATAGTGCCAATTTGGTGATAGATGTTGACAGCATTGATACTTCTATCTACGAATGGAAATACAGATATTGGACCTGGCTGGAAGTATGTGCGAACAATGGTTCCGAATTGATTGTGGGGGACCTAGATAACGATGGCTGGCCAGAGATTGCCGGTACTTATATAAATCCGCAATTGGAAATTTCAAATGGTATAATTTATGAGCTGAATCCTGACAGTACTTTTAGCCTTAAGGCTACTATACCGGATAGTTTTTTATCAATGCCGTTTGGTATATCCGATTTTGATGGGGATGGAATAAAAGAAATGAATTTTTTTAAATCAGGCGGTCCAGGCAGAATAAAAAACTATGAATGTTTTGACGCCGGTATTTTTCAAATCAGGTTAAACTTTGAATATCTTGAAGAACCGATATATACAAATATTACACATGATGAAAAGATAGTAGACCTGGACCAGGATGGCATTCCTGAGCTATTACACATGGGTATCGCCTTTAATCCTGTCACTGACGATACCATGGATTACTTCAGCAGTATGGTATCCGAATATGACAGTAGCATACACAACCTTTCCTGGAAATTTTATCATAAAACCAAAAATGAATATAAGGAGGGATTTGCGATTGGCGATTTTGACATGGATGGGAAAATGGAGTATGTTACCGGTAGTTTGGAGGGCAACATAGATGTTATAGAATGTGTTGGAAACGATCTGTACCAGCCAATCTGGCATGATTCCCTTCCTATGTATAATGCCCATATTGTGGTGGGGACGAATGACATTGACGGAAATGGAAAGCCAGAATTTTTCATCGGTACCAGTGATATCGGGTATTATAAGATTCAACAATTTGAAACCATTGGGAATAACCAGTATACAGAGGTAGCAAATATTATTATTCTGGGGGCAGAATTCTTCGGCCTGGCCCAGGGTTATGCCTATGATGTTGATGTAGACGATCAGGATGAGCTGGTATTGGCATTTTCCAATGCATTTATTGTTTTAAAAGCAGGATCTCCTGGTCAATTTGAAATATTTTATGCACAAAAAAAATCAAATGATCCTGTTCCTCATAAATTTGAAAGCATCAACTTTTTGTATTTGGATAATCATGTTCAACCACTGCTTTTCCTAAGCCTTCGTGGTTATTCAGTAATATACCCGGAAAGATTTGTTAAAATATATGCACCCACATTTTTTACGAATATCAGATATGATAAACCAGCTATTTCTGAAAAGGAAATTTTTAGCGTTTATCCCAATCCACTCAATTCACAGACAAACATTGGATTTGATATAGAGAAATCTGGCCCAATTAATTTTATTCTCTATGACAACCTTGGAAAGGAGGTGAGAACGTTAGTTAGAAATCAGAGTTACAATCCGGGTCATTATCGGATTCAGTGGGATGGAAAAAACAACAATGGAAAGGAGGTGAGCAGCGGAATTTATTATTTGATCTATTCGAATTCAAAAAAAATTAATATTAAGAAACTGATAATTTTAAAATGAGGGTATTAATTATGAAAATCATATCTATAATTATTTTTTCTATATTAATATATACTCTTTTAAATGCGCAAACATGGCGAACAGCAACATACCTTGAAATTGGCTTAAATGAGGATGACCGTATGGATCTATTTACAGACGTTAATGGTAATCATGTTGTCATCGAAAATAGTACTGGCATACATTATTATTTGTTTAGTTATAATGGTACTCAACAAAGATCAGCTACAATTGATAATGAGGGGGAATATGCCAAAATCACTGGTCATGACGGTACAATATATGTTGTATACGTTAAAAATGATAGGGTAAGAATTAAATATAGCATCAATGCGGGACAGAATTGGACAACCGGGAATCCATATTCTTTTGAAAATTCTGGAACAAATGGGTTGGATGCTGTAGCCGATAATGAAGGTATATATGTTACTTGGGCTGAAAATTCTGGAAATAAAGTCCGGTTTGGATTATATGACAAGCAAGATGATTCTTGGTACTATGTCCAGGATGTATACTCTTCTGGTGGTGCACCCACTGTTACTTTATCTGGTACAATAGCAGATGGAAAAGTTCATGTGTCTTATAACACATCAAATATCTTACCATTAGTTTATGGTTATGCTTATACCAAGGAAGCAAATAGATCAAGTATAAGTTTTGGATCAGCGCAATTAGTAGATTATGCTTCATGTGGTGAAAAAATATTTGCTAGTAATGGTATAGGTAAATTGTACTGTTTTTTCTATGAAGGACCTTTTGAAAATGATGTAGACATCTATTGGAGGTTGAAACTTAAGGAGAGGGGTCTGTCAACAACAACTTGGCCTACGGGCTCCACTCTTTTAAGTGATTATCATGCCGATCCATTAATGGATGTGGATAGTTCTGCAAATGGGAAAATTAATTTAGTGTACGAGTACAATAAATATCGCTATTATCCAGACTCGGAAGGAAATTGGTCTACTCCGGAAACAATTAATGAATATTCATATAGACCTCAAGTTTCTTGCAATAATAACGATATCTATGTTGTCTACGTGTACGGATCTTCTGCACTTTATCTTAAACAAAAAGATTTTCCTCCGTTGCCACCACAAAACCTCTATGTCGATTTTAGTATTAACAATCACCCCACAATTCACTGGGATGCTAATACTGAAGCCGATTTAAAGGGTTACCATGTATATCGCGATATTCCCCGAATTTCACAAGGGGTCCGTTTGACGACTAATCCTATAACCACAACCTACTATGTTGATGATGAATATATCCAGGGCGAATCTTATCCCGCTTACTATTATGCGAAGGCAGTAGATCAGTATGATAATCTATCCGATATCTCTAACTATGATTATGTCTGGGTCATGCCAACGGATAAAGATATTGTGAACTTTTCTGTCACCTTAACCCCGGCAAATTTTGAGCTATTTCAGAATTATCCTAATCCGTTCAATCCTACTACAACCATCAATTATGCCCTTCCCCGGGATGGTAATGTGACTATTAGCATATACAGTGTTAATGGAGAAAAAGTTAAGTCGGTTCTTAATCAGTTTATGGAAAAAGGATTTCACACAGTTGAATGGAACGGAACCAATCAAAACGGGAGTCCGGTCTCAACAGGTATTTACATTTATGAACTCATAGCCGGGGATCAGAGGCTGGCAAAAAAGATGTTCCTGGCTAAATAAAAGCAGGTTGCCGGTTAATGGCCCACTAGACCGCACCGCCCCATATAATGGGGCGGTGTAAACTCTGGCAACCTGCTTAAGAATATAATATGAAGATTTAGATAATAAAAAGGGAAGAGAGATAAATATGAAGTTGGAGAATATTAACATTACTCCGTCAATAAATTCAATTGTACCGGAAATTCTGGCTATCGCCTCCAGTTGGCCACAGTCCCTGGCGGAGGTCAAGCTGCTTCGAATCGAGAACCACCTGGTTTATCCGGTGTCTGTCGCCGGATTGCCAATCGCCATGACCAACTTCTGGTTCATGCCGGGTAAAAGGTATTATCTGGTGGGAGACGGAGTTTATTACACCCGAAAACTGGGAGAGCCCTGGGTGCAAGATCCGGATCTTCCGCTGATATTCAAGTCAGGTATCCGCGGACATGACATAAATGATATATTCATTGTAGGCGGTTTTGGACTGGTTTCTCACTTCAATGGAATGAGCTGGCATAACTATTCCGGCAATGAGCTTCCGTACTTTGACGGTGTATTGGGCTCGCCTGCCTATAAAGGGAATATCGTTGTGGCAGTGGGTTGGAGGGGAGTTGATGGGGTCATACTTGTTGGCCACAGAAAATGAAGAAAATTTTTACTCTTCTCTTCTTAATAAATACTTTAAAGTACAATTCCGATATAAGCCAAATTATAGATTCAATGATACATTAAGTAAACTGATCTGTCTTTCTACATAATCAACGACAACAACGCCTTCTGCACATGCAGGCGGTTTTCCGCCTCCTGGTACACCACCGAATGCGGTCCGTCAATCACTCCGGGTGTTACCTCTTTGCCCCGGTCTGCCGGCAGGGGATGCATGTACAGGGAATGCGGCTTGGTTAGTTTCATATGCCGCTCATCGCAAATCCAGTCGGGATATTTCTCGATCAGCGCTGCTCCCTCCTTGGGATTGGTGGTGGTTACCAGCGGTCCCCAGGATTTGGGCACCACCACATCAGCGTCCTGGAAAGCGTCGTTCATCTCGTGGCAGATGGTAAATTTCGCTCCCCCGGCTTTCGCATTCTGTTTGGCCTGCTCCACAATCTCCGGCATCAGTTTGAATTCCGGCGGATAGGCCAGGGTCACATCAATCCCGAAGCGGGGCATCATCAGGATCAGGCTTTGCGGTACCGAAACCGGCCGCATATATTTCGGGGCGTAGGTCCAGCTGACTCCCAGCTTCAGACCGCGGGGATTTTGCCCGAAATGTTCGGCAATGGTCAGATAATCCGCCAGGATCTGGGCCGGATGGTAGATATCGCACTGCATATTGACGATAGGTGATGTGCTGCCCTTTTGCAATTCCTGCAGATATTTATTCCCTTCCCCGTATTTACAGAAACGCACTGCCACTGCCTGGAGATAACGGGAGAGCACCCGCCCGGTGTCAATGGCCTCTTCTCCGTGGGCAATCTGCATGGTTTCCGGGGCAAAGTAAATTCCGTGGCCGCCTAGCTGGGTCATGGCGGCCTCAAATGAGGTACGGGTGCGGGTGGAAGGATCGAAAAAGATCATTCCCAGGGTTTTCCCATCCAGCCAGCGGTTAAACCGGCCGGTGGCATATTCGACCTTCAGCTGCCGGGCCAGTTCGAAAATAGTCTCCAGTTCCTGCACGCTCCAGTCCTGGGTGGTGATAAAATGTTTTCCTTTAAGTTTGGATTCCATGAAAGTCTCCTATTTTAGATTCCCGTGTTTTGCCGCCTCACTGTCGGCCAAACAGGGAATATCAGAAATGTACATTTTTTATAGTGAATCACATAATACAAACGGAAACAGGCTGTAGAATTCCGCCGCCTTCAGCAAATCCGGTAAAAACAATTCCTCCCGATCGGAATGGGATAACTCTTCCTTCCCCGGGGCAAAACCGATGGTGGGAATTCCCAGCCGCCCGGCGGTGGCCACTCCGTTGGTGGAAAAACTCCAGTTTCCGCTCACCTGTTTTTTTCCGCTCACTATTTCCGCTGTTTTTAACCCGGCTTGTACCAGGGGATGTTCTTCCTCCAGCAGCCAGGTGGGGAAAAATGCTTCCTGTTCCGCCATGGATCCTTTCCAGCTGCGGGCTGAATACCTGGGGACGTCGACGGTTCCTTCCACTGCTGTCTTCTTCAAAATCGATTTCAGCTCACCGATCGCTTTTTCCTGATCTTCATTCAGGGTAAGGCGCCGGTCGATGTGAATCCGGGCGAAATCCGGCACGCTGCACAGCGAGGGCGCCTGGCTGGTAATCTGGCTGACTGTAATCGATCCCTTGCCCAGCGGTTCCACTATCGGTAAAGACTGATCCAGCTTTTCGATCTCACCGACCACCGCCAACATTTTGTAAATCGCGTTAATCCCTTCTTGATTATGTGCCCCGTGCGCCGATTTGCCAAACACCGAGATATCCATTTCCATCCGCCCCCGCTGGCCCCGGTAAACCCGGAGATCGGTCGGCTCCCCCAGCAGCACGTAATCCGGCCGGATGCCTTCCTTCTCAATCAGATGAAGCAGGGGATAGCCGTCAATATCCTCCTCCATTACCGAACCAACCACATACAGGGTAAAGGGCAATTTGGTCTTTGCTGATTGTTCTTTGAGCACTGCACCGGCCATCAGATATCCGGCCATGGCCGGTTTTTCATCCACCGCGCCCCTCCCGTAGATTTTATCCCCGACTATTTTTCCTTCAAAAGGAGGATATTTCCAATTTTCTTTCTCGGTTACCTTTACCGTATCGATATGGGCATCGTACAAAATTTTAACCGGCCCGTTGCCGATCCTGCCCACTGCATTACCCAGGTCGTCCGAATAGGTCTCATCAAATCCAAAGGCTTTCATTCTCTCGATAATAAATTCGACGATCTGCTGCTCCTCGCCGGTGTAGCTCCGGATCCGGATCAGCTTTTGTAAAAGAAGATTTAGTTCCTGCTTTTTTGACGATAATATTTTTAGAAAATCTTTTTTGAGTGTTTCAGGATCTGTCATGTTCCGCTCCGGCAAGGTTTACGGTCTTAATTTTTTGACTTCAATTTCGATGTGGGGAAAGGTTTAAATCAAATATTATTTTATTTTTTATTTGAAATTTCCTCAAGATTCAATAATCTATGAATAAAATTTTTCGGTAGCCTAATTCCGAAGTAAAAACTGTTAAGAGATTTTTAGTCATGTCCGACCAGATGAAACCCGTTCCCTTTAATAATCTGCTGGAGTGGACCATCCGTGAATTTATTCAGGCACAGACCATTTTTGGTATTCCCTATCAACATTTTTATTTCTCCGACTTGGAACAGCCTTCCCTGCGAATTTTTGGTGAATCCCTGGACAATCCGCTGGGACCGGCGGCCGGTCCGCATACCCAGCTGGCCCAGAACATTGCGGCAGCTTACCTGGTGGGCGGGCGGTTCATGGAATTAAAAACGGTGCAGAAATTGGATGAGTTGAACATTGATAAGCCCTGCATCGATGCGGAGGACGAAGGATATAATGTGGAATGGTCCCAGGAATTACGGTTGGGGCAGTCTTTTGAGGAGTATGTTAAAGCCTGGTTCCTGATTCATTTCCTGCAGGGAGTATTCGGTTTATCCCGGCAGGAGGAAAAAGGTTTTGTCTTCAATATGAGCGTTGGTTACGATCTGGCAGGTATTCAGACCGAGCCGATGGACATGTTTATCGAAAGCCTGAAGAATGCCGGTCAGACGGACATTTTTCATCGCTGCCTGGAATCGCTGCTGGATGAACTGGATAAGGATCTTTTATCCCGGTTGTTAAAAAAACGTCAGGGGTGTCTGCCCGGTAAGGGTCCGGATGACCTCGATTCCATCATTTCCAGCTTTGAACATATTTCACCGCTCATTTCCCACTCGGTAACCCTTTCCACCATGCACGGCTGTCCCCCACAGGAGATCGAGGCCATCTGCAATTATCTGCTGGAAGAAAAAGGTTTGCACACCTACGTAAAACTGAATCCAACCCTGCTAGGCTACAATATTGTGGAGAGCATGCTTTATGCGTTGGGATATAACCACATTCGTTTGGAGCGGAAATCGTTTGACCACGACCTGCAGTTTCAGGATGCGGTTCCCATGCTGGAGCGGCTAAAGACCTTTGCCAAGCTTCAGGAAAAGGAGTTCGGAGTCAAGTTGTCCAATACCCTGGGGATGATCAATCAAAAGAAAGTATTGGCTGGCGATCAGATGTACCTGTCCGGAAGGGCGCTCTTCCCGCTGACGGTTAATCTAGCTGCCAAACTGTCCCGGGCCATGGAAGGCCAGTTGAAGATATCCTATTCCGGCGGAGCCACGGTTCACAATGTGGCTCCACTTTTCGAAAGCGGAATCTATCCCATTACTCTGGTTACCGATCTGTTAAAACCGGGTGGTTATCTTCGGCTGCGACAGATGGCCGAGCGGATCGAACCGCTCCTGTCTGAAGAGAATTTTGACCGGAACAGCATCAATCTGGAAAAGCTGCGCCTGTTGTCCCAGAATGCCATGGACGATTTCCATTATAAGAAAAACTGCCGGGAGATTAAGAGCATTAAGATTGACCAGAAACTACCACTGTATGACTGTTATCTTGCCCCCTGTCAGGTGGCCTGCCCCATTCATCAGGATGTACCGGAATATATTCGTCTGGTGGAAGAAGGCCGCTTCGAAGAAGCTTTCGATGTGGTTACGCGGCGGAATCCGCTTCCGCATATCACCGGGTATATTTGCGATCACCAGTGCATGGAACACTGCACCCGCTGGGATTATGACGAACCGGTGTTGATCCGGGAGATGAAAAAAGTAGCGGCAGAGAATGGTTTTTTTATTCCGGTTGCGGGGTCAGAGCAAAGTGAAAAGAAAGACACATCCCACTGCCGGATCGCGGTGATAGGTGCCGGTCCGGCTGGCCTGTCGGCCGCCTTCTTCCTGGCCCAGGCCGGATTTGAGGTTACCGTCTTTGAACGACGCCAGTACGCCGGTGGTACCGTGCAGCATGTGATTCCGGATTTCCGGCTTCCTCAGTCCGCCATCGATCGCGACATCGAGTTCATTAAGGCGCATGGGGTAAAATTTGAATTTGGCTATGAGCAGGAGTTTTCCGTCAGTGCTTTAAAAGGAAAGGGTTTTAAATATACCTTTCTCGGTATCGGTGCCGGAAAGGCCAATGAACTTATAATTTCCGGCGATACCGAAAAAATTATCAATGCCATCGATTTCCTGTGGGATTTCCATGTGGACAGAAATATTAAACCGGGTGAGCGGGTGGCGGTTATCGGGGGCGGGAATTCTGCCATGGATGGGGCGCGGGCGGCACATCGCTGTCCTGGCGTGGAAAAAGTGTATATCATCTACCGGCGAACCAAAGAGTTTATGCCTGCGGATAAGGAAGAGTTTAATGCCGCCCTGCAGGACGGTGTCGTTTTTAAGGAATTGCTGCTGCCGGTGGAGTATCATTCGAATATTTTAAGATGCCAAAAAATGATGCTGGGTGATCGGGATATCGATGGCCGGCGAAAGGTGGTCCCGGTCGAAGGCGAGTTCGAGGAATTCAAAGTGGATAAGGTTATCTCTGCGGTCGGGGAACGGGTGGATACTGAAATCTTGCGAGAGAATGGAATTTCTCTCTCACCTGAGGGCCGGGTGATCGTCTCTCCCAAAACCCTGGAAACAGAAACCGAAAATGTTTTTATCGGAGGGGATGCCCTGCGCGGTCCTTCCACGGTGGTGGAATCCATTGCCGATGGGAAGAAGGTGGCTGAGGTGATAATCTGGCGGGAAAAGATTGCCCTGGTCTCGGAAAATGATCTCTCCGGATTTTTTGATAACCGGAAGCGACTGCAGGATGTGGTGCAGCGAAAAGGCATGATAAGCGAGGCGGATGTTGCGGACAATAAGAAAGAGGCATCCCGCTGTCTGGCCTGCAATCTGCTCTGTAACAAATGTGTGGATGTTTGCCCCAACCGGGCGAATGTGGCCATTCGGATAAAATCGACCGGACAAAAATTTAAGGATGCTTATCAAATTCTTCATCTGGACGGATTGTGCAATGAGTGTGGAAATTGCCAAACATTCTGTCCCTACCAGGGATCTCCCTACCGGGAAAAACTAACTCTCTTCTGGAATGCGGAAGATTACCAAAACAGCAGCAACAGCGGATTTTACTTAAAATCGAATGGTAATGATGGAAATTCCAAATTCGGTGTTCGGCTGGGTGAGTTTACCGGTGATCTGGTTCTGGACGAGCAAGCACAGGTAGTGCAGTCCGATATTGGGGATAAATTAACTGCCCGGGAGACGGAGAACCTCAACGCTTTTCTTAGTGCGGTGCAAAAGGATTATTCCTACCTGTTTTTCCCTTCGAAAACAATGCCATAAAAAATATACAATAGAGAGTTTTTGCGAGACAGGGACGACGTGGCAATCTTTGTGTGTATAGAATTACCCAGGGAAGGATAGATCAACAAAATTCGGAAGGAGATTGCCACATTCCTGACATTCGTCAGGAATTCGCAATGACATCCAATTTATCATGCCGGACGGAGATCCGGCATCCAAGTTCCCAGGGATGGATAAGAGACTAGATCCCAGCTTAATACACGCGGGGATGACATATTTTATGTTTGTCATTGCGAGCCAGGGAAGGCGCGGCAATCTCTATAGGTCAAGGAAAAAATCACAAAAAATTTTATTTTCGCGAATTGGCAGTTTTCTGTATCGCCTGAAGGATCTGTTTATAACCGGTGCAACGGCACAGATTACCGGCGATGGCTTCTTTAATCTCCTCTTCAGTCGGATTTGGGTTATCCAGTAACAGAGCGGTGGCAGACATTAGCATACCCGGAGTACAGTATCCGCACTGTACTGCCCCGTACTCCAGAAAATTCTGTTGCAGCGAGTTTAATTTTCCATGCTTTGCCAGGTATTCGATGGTGATGATTTCTGCTCCGTCCACCTGACCCGCCAGAACCAAACAGGAATTCACTGCCCGCCCGTTCATGATAACTGTGCAGGCACCACACTCGCCGATGCTGCAGCCTTCCTTGGTGCCGGTCAGTTTGAAATCTTCCCGCAGGATGTCCAGCAGGCGGCGGTTAGGCTTGGTTTCAAGCTGAACTTCTTTACCGTTCAAAAGGAGATTTAATTTTATCAATTTCATTTAATCTGACCTGGTTCACTCATGAAGTCATCACACAGAGCCACGGAGCCACAGAGAATTCTAAAAATGTAGCGGCCCTAATCTTAATTTCGCACGACTCTGTGTCCTCCGTGTCCTGGTGTGTTGAATTTTTCATATTTAAACAATATCAATACTAAACTCAAAAAAACTGTTACGGCCTCACTTAATAATTCTGACCAAGCTTTTTTAATAACTGATAAAACATCTGTTGGGTCACCGGCAATTTATAGGGTGAACTCCAGCGCAGGCCGGTTTGCGCCAGGATCTGTTCCCCTAGTTTACGGGACAATTCCTGCAGATTATGGTCGGAAATTTCCATACTGGTAGCCATGGCTTCCAGTTCGGGAAAGCGCTTTCCGATTGGCGTTACCGCACCGGCAGCGATCCGGATTGCTTCAATCTTCCGGTTTTTCTCTTTCAACAAAACGGCCAGGGTTATCCGGCTGATGGCTACCCCCCGACGGCGACCCAGTTTATAGAAGTCTCCCCGGAATCCAGCCGGGGGTGGTGGCAGCAGGATTTCGGTGACCAGTTCACCCGGCTGTAATTGAGTCCGGTAGGGTTTTATTAAAAAATCTTCCAAACCGATAGTACGACTCTTATTAGCAGTCCTGATTTTTATCTTTGCTTTATACACCAGCAGGATGGGTACGCTGTCCGCACAGGGTGCATTATTGACAAAATTACCGGCAATGGTTGCACGGTTGCGAATTTGCCGGGATCCGATGGTTGAGACAGCCTTTGCCAGCAGGGGGTATTCTTTAAGTATAATTTTGTCTTTTTCGATATCACTAAAAGTGACCGCTGCTCCGATCAACAGACCCGTCTTGGTTTTTCTGATCTGCCTAAGTTCGGTCAGACTGCTGATATCAACCAATTTTTTAACCCGGTTGAACCGTTGTGAATCCTGGTGAAGGCCGGGGATAAAATCCGTTCCCCCGGCAATCGGACGAATATTTGGATCCCTCTGAGCCAGAGTATCCAGTGCTTCTTTCAGCGAATCCGGTTTGACAAAGTCGAAATTCCGCCGGATCATGCGCTCCCCCTTTTTAAATCTTCCGGTCGCAGCTTCTTCCGCAGTAAAATTTCCTCCAGATTAATCGGTAAATTGAAGTACCGTTCACCGAGGGCATTCCGGATAGCATTATTGACTGCCGCTGCGGTTAATTCCAGGGTTGGTTCACCCAGGGATTTAGCTCCCCACGGTCCGTAGGTTTCCTTCCCTTCGATAAACACAGGTTCGATTTTTCCAATATCTTTACTGGTTGGGATCAAAATCTGATCGAAATTCAGTTCCCGGATATTTCCCCGGTGAGTGGAAATTTCCTCCCACAGACCATAGCCCGCGCCCTGGGTCACCCCGCCGTAGACCTGGCCCTGTGCTCCCAGCAGATTGATCACTGTTCCCGGATCGTGCACCGCCACAACCCGGTCCACATATACTTCTCCGGTGGCGACATTCAGGGAGATTTCCGCCACCTGACAACCGTAGACGTAGGTAAAGTAAGCCGGACCCTGTCCCACTTTCTCATCCCAATGCACTTTGGGACCGCTGTACCAGCCGATGGTGGATAAATTTATTCCCTGATTATAGGCCAGCATGCACAGGTCGTGAAAATGCATTTTTTGTTTCGGATTGGCCTGGTGAGAAACGATGTGATTTTTAAAATTGAATTTTGCTGTTTTCTTCAGTTGCCATTCGCTCCGGAGCATATCCTCCAGCCGTTTCCGGACGATAGTCGCCGCTTCCCTGGTGGCACCGCCGCCCATCAAAGTGGCACGGGAGGCAACGGTAGGTCCACTGTCCGCGATCCGGCTGGTGTCCATGTCCAGGTAGTAAATTTCATCCGGTGTGATTCCGAAGACTTCTGCAGCAACGATGTTAAAAGTCGTTCGCATTCCCTGACCATTTTCGGCCAGCCCGGATAACAGGTAACAGGAGCCGTCCGGCTGGAGGGAAAGGTAGGCCGCTGCTGCATCTATTCCCTCGGCTCCCAGGGAACAGCCCCGCAGACTTAAAGCAAGGCCAATCCCCTTGCGGATTGACTGCTCCGGATTGATAAATTTTCCGAGACTGACGATGTACTCTTTCTGCGGATGCACATTCTCCAGTCCATCCAGCAGAACAACGGAACTCTTTTTCGTCTGTGCTTGATACATTTTCCATTTTTGGCTGAATCCGGTTTTGAGGGTGGCGGTATCCAGCACTTTTATCAGATTTACCTCATGCTTTTCCAGTGTTTGTCCGGTAGCGGTTTTTGCTCCCTTTTTCAGTCCGTTTAACCGGCGGATCTCATCCGGTGTTTTTCCAACCCTGAGTGCGATCTCATCCATCAGGGATTCCTGGGCAAATATGGGCTGTGGTGAACCAAATCCACGCATCGCCCCGGTATAGGGATTATTGGTATAAACACCGCGGACGTCAGTCTGAACGTGCTCGATCTCATAGGGACCAGTTGCCTGAACCACCGTTCGCCAGGTGACGAATGGGGTCATGGAAGAGTAGGCGCCGCCATCCGCCAGGACATCGATCTTCATCGCTTTAATCCGGCCATCGCGGGTGAAACCAACTTTGTAATTCATGATATAGGGATGACGTTTATACGATTCCAGGACCGACTCTTCCCGGCAATATCTTATTTTAACCGGCCTCCCGGTTTTCAGGGCGGCGACTGCAGCCCGGGCTGCCAGGATGTTCATGGTGTCATCTTTGCCCCCGAAGGATCCGCCTAGCTCGGCCTGCTGGATCAGGACTTGGGTTAAGGGCCAGCCCAGAACTTCTGCTACCACCCTTCTGGCAGTAAACGGATTTTGGACACTGCCAATGATGTGAATTCCCCGCCGGCCTTCCAGCGGTATGGCAGTCACTACTTCCGGTTCGATATAAGCGTGCTCGATGCGGGGTGTGGTGTAGGTTTGTTCGAGGATTTCATCGCTCTGGGAAAATCCCTTGCTTACATCGCCTTTGCGCAGAGGATGATGTACAATCAGGTTGTTCTTGTATTCCGGATGGAGCAATGGTGCATCTTTTTCCAATGCTTTGCGTGGATCAGTTAAAACCGGAAGTGCCTCAAAGTTGATTTTTATCTTTCTGACCAGGTTTCGGAGTTCAGTTTCTGAAGGCCCGACCAGCATGGCCAGGACATCTCCGGAAGTGAGAATTTTATCGCCGGCAAATATCGGCTGATCCTTCCGGATGGGACCGACCTTTTTACTGCCGGGAATGTCATTGGAGGTAACGATGGTGGTAAGCGCCGGATTATTTTCGATGCCGGAAAAGTCTATCGAGTGAATCCGGGCATGAACCGTATCAACCCGAACCATCACCCCGTAGAGCTGATCTGGAAATGTATAATCGTCGGCAAATTTCGCCTGGCCGGTTACCTTCTCATAACCATCCTGCCGGATAACCGGTTTACCCACTACATTAAACTTTGTTTTTGCCATTCTCTAATATATGAATTTTTGCAATTTATCTGAAAGCTCATTTCAGTTCTTTAAACAATCGGACACCCTGTTGATAAATCTGAGTCTGAATCTGGTCCACATTCGTTCTGTTTATTTGAAAATTTTCCATTAGAAATTTTCCATTCCGCATCACTGAATGAATGGGCCTCTCCAGCATGCCATAGAGATAATGCCCCCAATAGTTCTCTGCGCTAAACGGGGCAGGCGGAACGTAATCCCAGATAATCAGGTCGGCCCGGTCTCCGGGTTGCAGCGAGGGGTAATCCGGAAAATACTTTTTGACGAATTCCAGCTGGTCGAAGAATATTTTCTGCAGGAATTGGAACGCCGCACCGAAATCATTTTGTTGGTGCCGGTAAAGCAGAAATATCTGTTTCAGACTTCGCCGGATATTGGCATGCATCCCGTCAGTACCCACTAAAACAGGGATTACTGCCGGGACATTGGCATATACCGGAAGACCGACCGCATTGTTCAGATTGGAATCGGGATTATAGGCAATCGCTGCGCCGGATTTTTTTATAATTTCATAATCGGCCTTGGTTAAATGCACCCCGTGGACCAGGATGGATTTTGGATTTAGCAGATCGAATTTTTTCAGCCGTTCGGCTAGACTGAGCTGGTATTTCTGCTGACTGAATTCGGGATCGTGCTTATCCTCGGCCAGATGAATGTGGATCCCCGCATCATGTTTTTTGAGAATTTTTACTGCCTCCTGCAGGGTAGTATCTTCCAGGGTAAACAGGGCGTGTAACCCCAGCATTCCCTTGATGTCCTTAGTCTGGTTTTTAAGCAAGCTCTCATTTTCCCGGAGTGCTTCATAAGCGAGCTCTTTTCCGTTTCGGTCCGAGGTTTCGAAGCAGAGCGAGCACCGCAAGCCAAAATCCTGCAAAACTTCGGCGATGTTCCGGAGACTGCTGGTGGTATGCCGGGGCGAGGCATGATGGTCAAAGATATAGGTGACCCCGTTGCGGATGGATTCCAGAGCGGCCATTTGAGCACTCGCCCGAACCATATCCAGATCCAGGGCCAGATCAAGTTTCCACCATAAATTTTCCAGGATGTGCACAAAATTATCCTGCGGAGCACTGGTGGCTAATCCTTTGGCCAGACGGGAATAGATATGCTCGTGAAAATTAACTAGGGGAGTGGTCACTACCCGGCCGGCAAGATCGAGTGAATGTTTGTCTCCGGATGCTTCTCGTCCCAGATCGTCCGGGAATCTCTTTTCCTGAATCTCCGAGATGTGGCCATTTTCCATGAGCAGATCACCAAACACCGGATTGATCTTCTTTCCGGTTACCTGGGCAATCCACACATTTTTTAGTTCAAGATTTTCCATGTTTGTCGCACCAATCCGATTCTGGTTATCTAATTCTATTCTTCCTGATTAACAAATTCGCTGGCCATGTCCTATTTTTACTTCCGGTTTACCGGTGCGACTGTCGATTATTTTGCCGCGCAGGAATGTCTGCTCCACCCGGGCATCAAATTGGATGCCCTCGAAAGGTGTGTATTTTCCCTTACTGTGCATTCCGGAAGCCGCGACAACCATCGGTTCCCACAGGTTGATCAAAGCAAAATCGGCATCGCTTTCTGGTTGTAAAATTCCTTTTTGTGGATACAATCCGAAATATTTTGCTGCACTGGTCGAGAGGTGTTCAATCGTCTGGGTCAAGGTGAGGCGTCCCTTTAGAAATCCTTCGCTGAACAGGAATGGCACCCGGTGTTCCACACCCGGAATGCCTCCATAAACTTCCCAGAAATTTTCGGATTTCTTTTCTTTTTCCGGATCGCAACCGGCATGGTCGGTGGTCACAAAAGAAAGCAGTCCATTCTGTAATCCCTTCCAGAGTGCATCCCGATCGTACTCGGACTTAACCGGTGGTGCGGTTTTTAGGAAATTGGCAATTTTGGGATCATCAAAATCATCCTGGGTAAAGTACAGATAATGAGGGCAGGTTTCGGCGCTGAATTCCAATCCCTCGTCTTTAGCGCATTCCACCATATTGAGTCCCCATTCGGAACTTAAATGAACGATATGGATTTTGCAACCGGTTCGTCCGGCAATGTTGGCCAGTTTGGAAATGGCCCCGGCTTCGGCCCGGTCATCCCGCGCTTTGCAGTAAGCCCACCAGTTGTTTTGCCCCGCGCTCCGGAAACGCATTTCCCGTTCAGTCACCAGGCTTTTTTCCTCGGCGTGAACCGCCAGAGGCTTTCCCGTTTCATGAATCCATTCGGCCGTCCGTGTCATCCGGGTATCGGTCAGATCCTGAAAACTGTCCATACCGGAGATAAGGTAAGCTTTAAATCCCACCACGCCTGCTTCAGCCAATTCTCGGATCTGCTTTTTCACATCAAGATCTGCACTAAAATCGTTTCCGGCAACTCCACCCCAGAAGGCATAATCGATCCAGCTTCTCCCCTTAATTGCGGCATCTTTGATCTGCAGATTTTTCAGGCTGGTGACCGGGGGTTTGGAAGTACAGGGCATATCGATTATGCTGGTGACGCCTCCGTATGCTGCGGCAAGGGAGGCATGCTCGAAATCTTCCCGGTCTTCGAAACCCGGAGTATCGAAATGAACATGGGGATCAACAGCGCCGGGCATTAATAAAAGGAAATCTCCACTACTTGAATTTCCTTCAGTCTGCTTCAACTTGACCGGAAATTCGCCTTTAAATTTATTCCATTTGTTTTTATCCGAGATATCCTTCCACTCCAGGGGTGAATGGTTTTTAAAACGGATCTCCCGTATCTTCACATCAAAGAACATATCGGCAAGCCGTAGTTTATTTCCCGCAGTTGCAATGAAGACATTGTTTATGTTTTTGATCGTGGAATTTGACATCTCAAATTTGTCTTAAAATTCAGTTTCCCGTGGGATGATCAATACGAAAGTCCAACCTGTTTATTAAACGAGGCTATCATCTTATCCCATTGAGGAACCACCGAGAACCGTTCGGACCAGTAATCTTCCTCATACCACTGGGCATTCAGATCTTCCACGTCTTTTCCCTGCTGCTCCACCCAGGTAAAATATTTCAGGTTGTGGATGGTTTTCCGGTCATAGTAGTTCAGTTCCTGCAGATAATCGATGGTCTGTTTTTTAACCACACTAGTCCAATCCAGTTCTGCCTGGCGTTCGCTATAGGCGCCCCAATGTTCATTCATCTCCTCTAACCGGGAATAATAAAGCTCCACCGAATCCGTAAAAATAGTAAAGATTACATCATTCTCATTCATCTCATAATATTTGGCCAGCTTGATGGCAGCCAGGAGATTGGCACAACCGGATATTCCCAGATAAGGGAGTTTTTCCACCTGTGCTTCCAGAGCACCTTTCCCGACCAGCCATTCCTGTCCCTTTGGCTCATTGAACAGGCGAAGCAGGCGCAGGGAATCCTCATCATCAATGGCGGTAATCAGATCCATGTTTTTTACATTATGGATCCAGGGGACATGCTTATCTCCGATGCCCTCAATCCGGTGACCGCCAAAACCATTCATCAGCATGGTCGGGCATTGCAGGGCTTCGGCGCCCATTATTTTTATTCCGGGGAATTGTTTTTTCAGATAGTCGCCGGCAGCAATGGTACCGGCCGACCCGGTGGCACTCACATATCCGGACATTCGCTGATTCTTCTGATGGATCTGATGGAACAGTTTCTCGATGGTGTAACCGGTAATTTCATGATGCCAGATGGCGTTCCCGAACTGGTCGAACTGATTGAAGATCAGGTATTCGTCGCTTTCCGCTTCCAGTTCATGACATTTATCGTAAATTTCCTTCACGTTGCTCTCGCAACCGGGTGTGGCATAAACTTCCGCTCCCTTCTCCCGCAGCCATTTGAATCTTTCCTGGCTCATCTCCTCGGGCAGAATCGCTACTGAATGCACATCCAGTAAAGCAGAATTAAAAACTCCACCGCGACAGTAATTTCCTGTGCTGGGCCACACGGCCTTGTGATACTCCGGATTAAATCTTCCACTCACCAGATAGGGGGCCAGGCAGCCATAGGTTGCCCCGACTTTATGGGCGCCGGTGGGAAAGAATTTCCCGACCAGGCCAATGATGCGGGCTTTTACCCCGGTTACTTCCCGGGGAATTTCCAAAAAATTTATCTCCCCGATGCCGCGGGTCTCCGGATCGTTGCACCAGTTAATCCGGAACAGATTCAGGGGGTGGGTATCCTGGAAATCGATTTCCTTTAGTTTGGCCTGGATGTCCGCCGGAATGGTTTCCGGTTTCTTCATCTGTTCAAAAGTTGGCAGAACGATCTGTTTTTCCCGGCACCGTTTAATGGTAAGGTCTAAATAGTTCTGGTTTTTAATATTCCAATTCCAATTTTCCATATCCTCTCCGCAGAAATGACTGTAAAAATCCCTTTGGTTTTCCTGAATTTTTTAAAGATATGTTTGAAGCTTCGTCATTTGCAATAAAAATTGTAAACTCATTACCAAATACCTCTTCTTCCGAGAAGATTTGAAAAAATCGATTTGACAACTTATATTCGAAAGAAGCTAATCAGGAGAGCACCATGGCTGAGATTGTTCATTTGAAAAAACAGAACGATATTTACCTTCTTACCCTGAATCGTCCCGAGAAGCGCAATGCTTTGAGCCCGGAACTGGTTGCAGCGCTGCACCGGGCAATTGATAATATCCGGGAAGATAAAAAGTGCAAAGTATTGATTATCACCGGGGCTGGTAAAGCATTTTGTGCCGGGGCAGACCTGGCCTATTTACAGGAATTAAGCCGCTATGATGAAAGCGAGAATCTGGCAGACTCTCAAAACCTGGCAAATTTGTTCGAAAAAATTTATCAGCTTCCCAAAGTCACCATTGCCATGGTCAATGGTCCTGCGCTGGCCGGGGGGTGTGGTCTGGCCACTTGCTGCGATTATATTTTCGCAAATACCGAGGCTACCTTTGGTTTCACCGAAGTCCGGATTGGTTTCATTCCGGCCATCGTGATGAATTTTTTAATCCGGAAAATTCCCTTGCCTGAAGCGCGTCATCTCGTAATAAGCGGAGAGATAATTTCTGCTTCGGATGCCAGAAGCAGGGGAATGGTTTATCAGGTTTGTGAAATGCCCACCCTGCGGAACGAAACGATGGCATTTGCCGTGAAATTGCTAACCACTAATAGTTTTCAGGCCATGATCCAGACCAAAAAGTTGCTGCACAGTCTTCTGGATGTGCCTTTAACCGAGGGTCTGAAACTTGCCAGCGAAATAAATGCCCGCAGTCGAAAATCCGAGGATTGTCAAAGAGGCCTACAAAGTTTTTTGAATAAAGAAAAATTGAATTGGCGGGATTAATTCCGGGAAGCCTGCTGAAGTTTCTTTAATTCATTTTCAATGTCCAGCATCAGATCCCGGTAAACACCCTGCTTTACCGCTTTTATTTCTCCGTTTTGAACCAGATTATTCAAAGTAATTAAAACCCGACGAATGAAGTCCACTGTTTTATGGGAAAACTCCTTTAATCTCTTGGCATCCTCCGGCTTACTCTCGTCCATTACCTGCAGCAAACTGTATAATGGAGTAAGTGAATTATTGATATAATGATTCAGGGTGACCAGAATTTTCTGGGTTTGCTTTATTGAATTCAGACGACTTTCTTTTTCCCGCAGCTGTTTTTGCAAATTTAAGAGCCCCTGAATGGAGCGCATTCTCAATTGCAGTTCCGGGGTAGTATAGGGAATAAAAATAAATTCATCTGCCCCCAGTTCAAACGCGATCAGCTGTTCCAGCACCAGATCTTTTTTGATAATGCAGATGAGCGGTATATGGGAAAGCGCTGGATTGGCTTTGATTTTCTGAAACAGATCCGAGGTTGTCACGTCCATACTTTCCAGATCCAGAATGAGCATATCAAAATCATTTCGCTGGTAGAGGGATAAAAGCAAATCCTGTTTCCAGTTGAACAATTCAACTTCAAATCCCTCCTGTTTCAGATCATTCCGGAAAGATTTTGCCAGATTATTATTTTTGGTGACAAGTAAGATCATTTAAATTATTTGTCCGGTTCAGTTCTTACTACACTATCGAACCATTTTTTCGTATTTTTAATAGAATTATATCAATTTGAAATTATACTTGGAACTAGTATTTAAAGAAAAGATTATTTATTCGTGGACGATGAAAGCATCAGGTTGCAAATAATTCTAAATAAAATTAATAAGGTTTTATGTCACAAAAATTAATTATCGCAGGCGGTTCGGGTTTTATTGGAAACGCACTAATAGCGGAGTTGGTTAAACAAAAATATGAGATTGTGGTTCTGTCCAGGAGTCCTGATAAAGCAGGGAGGACATTGCCGGAAGCCGTGAGCTGTGTGAAGTGGGACGCGATGAGTGGGGATGGCTGGTTTGATCAAATCAAAGATGCGGATGTAATTATCAATCTCACCGGGGAAAACGTGGGCTCCGGCTACTGGACGGGAAAAAAGAAAAAACGAATTCTGAATAGTCGGATAAATTCGGTGGGTGCCATTGCCGATGCACTGGAGAAATCCCGGGAAAAGGTAAAATTGATTATTCAAATTTCGGGGATCAGCTACTATGGAAACCGTGGAGATCAGGTTCTTAATGAATCAGCTGCATCAGGAGGAGGGTTTTTGGCCGGGGTTACAGTTGAGTGGGAGAAGGCTGCCGAGAAACTAAAACCGTATACCTCCCGCCTGCTTTTTCTCCGAACCAGCCCGGTTCTGGGTGAGGAAGAAGGTTTGGCTACAAAAGTTGCTCTTCCCTTTCGCCTGTTCCTGGGCGGATACCCGGGAGATGGCCGGCAGTGGTTACCCTGGATTCATCTGGAAGATGTGATTGGCTGTTTCAATTTTCTGCTAACGTATGAGAATGCTGAGGGGATTTATAATTTAACATCACCAAATCCGCAGCAGAGCAAGGAATTTTTTGGATCGATTGGCAGAGCTCTGCACCGACCCTGCTGGATCCGGGTTCCGGCAACGCCTCTGAAACTCCTGTTGGGTGATATGGCCAGGGACATGTTTTTATCCAGTCAGCGGGCAACTCCGGAACATTTGCTCAACGATGGCTTCCGGTTTATTTACCCGGAACTTGATGCTGCACTGCACCAGATCTTCAGTGATGAATAACAGCTTTACCCGGGCTTACTTTTTTGTATATTCTTTATAAGTGTGTGTTTTTCGGAGTTTCTCTTTAAACTTTTTCACCTCTCGAATCAAGGCATCAAACGTTTGCCCAACTGCATCGGTTAAATCCTTGGAATTTTTCTCAATTTTAAAGGTCTGATTTGGTACGGATAAAACCAGGTTAGAAATGTAAATATTTTTTGGTTCAATCATTTCCAGATTCAGTTTGAGATCGAGCATATCCTCACTATAGTGAACCAAAAGACTTTGTAGTTTATCAATTTTCCGGTCGATCAGTTTTTGTGCTATCGGATGCAAGTTAATATCACCCTTGTGCATAGTAAAATTCATTTTCATCTCCTGTTTCTATAAAGTATAAATTTAATTTTTATTTTTCAGACAGCGAATGGAAGGCATAAATCTTTAATTACTGACTTGAGTAAGCCAGGCGTCGGGATAACCCTGGGTGCGAATTTGCTCCAGCCGATTCCTGGCGAAAGATTCATCACTGTATTTTCCCAGCAGGATTTTCCATAAACCATCCTGTTCCTTAATCCAAACTTCCTCGTGAAATGAACTGCTCAATTGCTGCTGATAGGACTGTGCCTTTTCGTAATTCCCGGTTACGAAGATCTGGATGGCATATAGAAATCGCTCTCCCACATCGCTAACCGCCGGTGGTTCCGGGACAACAGTTGTATCCTGAACAACCGTCTTTGGGGTATGAATCGTGCTGGAGACAATCCAGGCGTTGGATACACCTGCATATCGCAACTTATCCAGTATTTTTTCCGCTTCCAACCGCTCGCTAAAATTACCTATCTGCACCTTGTACAAACCGTTGTCTTCCCGGAGATAGACCGAATCCAGATTCAGGCTGGTCATCTGCTGTGCAATAGACTCTGCATTACTTTTGTCCAGGCCGGCAAATACCTGTACCCGCAAACCTTCACCCTCTAAGTAGGATCTGGCCTCGATTTTTTGCTGAAGCGTACCTTTCTCCTCCAGAACAACCGATTCCTCGGCATAATTTTCAATCAGGCTTTTAAAATCTTTATCCCATAAAAAGTTTTTCAGCTCGGGAGAAGTCTGACTGATCAGGTGACCGGAAATACTGCCCAGTAACAACAAAGAAAATAGAATTTGTTTTAATCGATCCATATACTACTCAGCTCAAAAAACTTTTTTTAATGAAAGCATGGGATAATAGAATTTTAATATATCCTGATAGGATCTGCCATTTAATGACTGGCCAATGGCACCCCACTGGCACATACCCTTGCCATGGCCATAACCCGCGCCGATCAGATAAATTAGATCCGGACTGCTGGGCGATTTTTTAATAAAGAAGAGCGTGCTGGGAAGTAAATTTTGACCATTGGAAGCGAGCATATAGCGTGACTCCCACTCATTTAAGCCAATCTTTTTCTGGTTGACATCGATCTCCATTTTATCAATGCGTCCGGATGGCTGGCGGGATTTTATATCGACCTCAAGTTGAAACCCTTCATCGATCAGATTTTGATAGTCTGCTTTGGATATTTTCTTGTTTTTTTCCAGATTTTGCAGAATTTCGCTGGCGGTGATTTTATTGACCCAGCGATAGAGTGGCGAGGTGGCACAATTAAAATTATTGTCCCAGATATCCTCAGTCGGTTCGGCTGTCTGAGCAGCCGAAGAGGATTCGTTTAGAATACCGCCACAGGTAGAATGGTACTGAGTTTCGACCAATCGTCCCTCACTATCGGTCAGCACTATGCCGTAAGTATCTTCGATGGCCTTTTTAGCCAGATCGGACTCCCGGACTTTTCCCTTATAGACCTGATCTCTAGTATCGTCGAATAAATCGAAAAATTTGGAGGTTGGATGTTTTATCTGATAAAGCGCATAGGTTCGGGCAGCAATGGTCTGAGCGGCAACCGCAGCATAATATTCATCGTTATGGGTGGGGATTTCATGTGGCACTACCCCGCTTAAATACTCCGTCAGGGTCAGGCTATTCACCAGGATAACGGTATTGTTATTTTTAATTAAGGAAATTTTTCCCGGATAGGGGATATCGTTCCACAAAAAATGGCTATTATCCTCCGGGATCATTTGCAGCTGCTCGAATGACTTATAGGAGAGGAATCGTTTTTCACTCTGAAACGTGAGTACACTTCCGTCGTAACTCACCTGGAATGGTCCCAGGGAATCATCCAGAATATAATCTGCCTCTTCACTTTTCAAACGATACTGACCTTGAATGGCCATGATGCCTTTGTTGAGGTTTTCTTCCAGTGCGACCCTGACTAGGGGAGCTACGGAGGGAACCAGCTCGGTGGGAGGGACTAATTTTTTCGCACATCCGTTCAGTAAAATCAAACCGATAAAAAAACCGGTAATGATTTTCCAAAATTTTTTCCCGGTAAAAAATGAAATATGACCGGTGAGGTGGGAATCTATATTGTAATTCAAATTTTTACCATCCAAATCCGACAATGCTAATGCCAACCCTCACGCCAAATCCGGAAATATTTAATTCCTCCCAGATAGGAAGACCCTCATCATTTGTTTTGGAATTCCTTTTTACAGTTGAACCATTATAAAATCCATCGACAAAAAAATTGGCTGAAGAACTGATTTCAAATCCCAGGCCAGCGGTCGCCTGCCAGCCGAATCCGTTATAAAATCTGGTTTTATGAGTGTCAGTAAAATAGTTATCCACTTTATTCCAGACCATTTCCCAGCCCAATCCGGCAGAACCACGAAAGTAAATCGGACTTTTGAAAGCTATAGGATGTTCATAATTCAATTTTGCGTAGAGAGGAAGTATACGTGTTTTATATTCAAGATCAAGCTGGTTAACTGTAGGGGTAGTGCCACCAAATTGGATGTCACTAACCTTGGTAATTTTCTTATATCCCTTCTGAAAATAATTGATTTCAAAACTCCAGCTTAAACTTTCGTCTATCATCCGACCCGCATTTATACCGAAAAGGTAACCATGATCTGTGTCTTCAGGATAGAAATAGCCTACTTTAAATTCAGTAAATGGTGCCCGGGAAAATCCCGGTTGAATAAACAAAACCAGAAGCATCAAACTGAGTATAACTTTTTTCATCTACCATTCTCCTTTCAAATACACTGCAAAATTTATATGTACAGCTAACCAAATGCAAATCAAACAGTAATTATCCGGACAGAAATTAATTGAAGATTTACTTTTTCAGATGATGGAATACTTGTCTAAATTTTTCCTGCCTCCAAAGGTCGGTTTCTCATTAATTTTATTGTCAGATCCGCCGATGATATGATAAATTTCTGCGAGTTGTTTTTTATGAGGCAGATGGCTCTATTGATGAATTTATCAGTTTTTTACCAACATTTCGGACTGTTTAAATGCCAATCTGATCAAATTTTCCTCTTAAAAACCGGTTGCAATTTTGAGTTTTGGGTGTTAAAATTCTTTCGAAGAATCATAAAAAACAAAGTTTTAACCATGTCTGAATTTCTATATCCTTCAATGATCCAAATGATGATAAAAAAAATTAGAATAAATAAGGTACATAGGTGTATGAATGGAGTACAAATGGGTTCAAGATTGCGATTATAATGAGGAACTTGTAGATGAAATTGCCAAGGAACTGGCGGTTCCCCCGATTATGGCCCGGATATTACTGAACCGTCAAATCGATTCCTTTGAAAAAGCCCGCAATTTTTTTAGACCGGAATTAGAAAATCTTTACGATCCGTATCTGATGAAGGATATGGAAAAAGCAGTGGATCGGTTGCACCACGCGCTTCATACCGGAGAAAATATCCTGGTTTACGGGGATTATGATGTGGATGGTGTCTCGTCCGCCGCACTGATGTATCTGGTGCTCTCCCGGATGGTAGGGTCGAAGGTCTCCTACTATATCCCGGACCGGATGACCGAAGGGTATGGATTATCCTCCAAAAATATACGTGAAGCCGCCGAGAATGGGGTTAATCTGGTTGTAACGGTAGATTGCGGGGTAACCGCGGTTGAAGAAATTCGTCTGGCCAAAGAACTGGGGATGGATACTATTGTGTGCGATCACCATCAGCCGGCGGAAGAATTGCCACCGGCTGTTGCTATTCTCGATCCAAAGCTTCCCGATTCCAATTACCCCTTTAATGAGCTGGCTGGTGTGGGAGTGGCTTTCAAGCTCTTACAAGGTCTGTACAAAAAATTGGATGTTCCGGAAGCAGAGCTTGATGAATATCTGGATCTGGTGGCCATAGGCAGTTGTGCTGACATCGTCCCCCTAATCGATGAAAACAGGATTTTGGTGCGGCATGGAATGGACAAGATAAATTATAATCCGCGATACGGTGTTCGTGCGTTACTCGAAAGTTCCGGTTTGGCGAACCGGGATATTACCGCGGGCTTGATCGTTTTTGTCATGGCACCCCGTATTAACGCAGTTGGGCGGCTGGGAGATGCCCGGCGTGCGGTTCAATTATTTTGTGCCCAAACCTTGCAGCAAGCGCGAACTGCGGCCCGGGAACTGGAAAAAGAAAATCGTCTGCGCCGGGATATTGATGAAGTAACATACAAAGAAGCTCTGGAGATTGTAGAGACAAAGCTTGATCTGGAAAATGATAAGGCATTCGTTCTTTACAAAAAAGACTGGCATCCGGGAGTTATCGGAATTGTTGCCTCGCGCATTGTGGAGAAATTTTACCGCCCAACCATCATGATTACTGTAGTAGATGGCGTCGGTAAAGGGAGTGCCCGCAGTGTGTCTAATTTTAATGTCTACCAGGCAATAAAGGAATGTTCTCACCTGTTAAGCGGATTTGGTGGACATAAATATGCTGCCGGTTTAACGGTAGAGGAAAAAAATATACCTGCTTTTGTAGAATGTTTTAAAGCAGCAGCCCAAAAACATCTTACCCAGGAAGATCTGCTCCCCAGCATATATGTGGATGGAGAAATTGATTTACCTCAATTTACCGAAAGATTTATCAGACTTTTAAAACTATTGGGTCCTTTTGGTCCAATGAATATGCGCCCGGTTTTCATGAGCAGGAATGTTAAGGTTTTGGGAACGCCTTCCATTGTTGGGCAAAACCATTTAAAGTTAAAAATGGAACAGGACGGATCTGTTTTTGATGCCATAGGTTTTAATATGGGAGATTATTTGGAGATAGTTCAGGCAAATAAAGGAGTAGTGGATTGTGTCTATGTCGTCGAAGAGAATCGATGGAATGGACGCACCCAGGTTCAACTTCGCCTGAAGGATATTCGATAGCCAGAAAGTGTTAGTTTATTATGAAAGAATTTTTTGAGAATTTAAAAGAGATCAGGAAAGCAAAGGGATTAAGGTTAGAAGATATTGCAAAAAAGAGTCGCCTACCCGTAAAATATCTGGAGGATATTGAGGCCGGCCGATTGGAGAATTTACCACTTGGGTACGATCGGATTTTTTTCAAACGGTATCTGGTGGAAATTGGCGAAAATAAGGAGGAGGTTTGGAGGGATTTCAACCTGTTTTTTGGGACTGGTCCCCTGGAGAAAGATGTTCCCTATTCCTCCGACATTCCCAAGCCCGAGAGACTATATGAAGAAGAAACTGTCAACGATAAAGGGACTGAGCCGCAGGAAGAGGAAGAGCCAAAAAAATCTTCCTTTTTCCAGGAATTGTCCCTGCGCTGGAATCTGGATAAACTTCACCGCTATTTTTGGGTGGCGGTGACGATCGTGGTCCTGGGGGGTGTTGGCTATTTTGCTTATAAACAATTTTTATTTGTCAAGAATAGTCCGCTGGAAGTCAAAGAAGTCACCGTATCGGATTTTATTGAAGAAATGCAGAGACAGGATAGTTTGTTAACACCCCAGTTATCGGAAAATACTGAGGTAAAACCTGTGGTTGGTAACGGGGTAGATGTCTGGATGAAATCGGTGGAACGGACCTGGATCCGGGAAATCCGGGACGGCAAGGATACGGTAGACTATATTTTACCCAAAGGGTTGGAAAGAGAGGTTAAGGCTCAGGAATCCGTGCAATTAATGCTGGGAAGGGCGGATGGTGTTCGCCTGTGGTTGAACGGGGATAGCCTGGGAGTGATGGGAAAGCCAGACGAAGTCGTGCTCAGGTTAATTCTGAAAAAGGGTGGAATCGCCGAGAAGCGTTTGAAGAAAGCGACCAAAAGAGAAGAACCAAAACCCGACTCAACCAGTCAGACAAATTGAATCGGCAATAAGAAATTTAAGGTATGCACCTCCAGGAATTTTGAAATGACCCGTCTTTTTGTTTTATTATTGGGAATAATAATTGTAGCCTGTTCCAATCAAAATAGGCTATCTCAGCAACGATATCATATTGAGGAGTCTAGGGGAAGCAAAATTCTGGTGGGAGAGGTCACCCCGGACATTTTGCTGAATCAACTGCCGGATTGGAAGGAAGAATATGATCTGTTTAAACCGGATCCGGTGACAGTCGGAAAATTTTCCAACATTGCCAGACCGTTTCAGATTATCTGTGTATTGGGTACCTGGTGCCCCGATTCCAGAGTGGGTGTACCCCCGTTTTTAAAAACGTTGCATTCGGCAAACAACTCGAATTTGAGTATCACACTATATGCGGTTGACCGGAATAAGCAGGATCCGTACGAAACTGCCAAGAAGTATAATGTCGATCGTGTACCAACCTTTATTGTTTTATCCGGAAATACGGAAATCGGGCGAATGGTAGAGTTCCCCGAAATTTCATTTGAAACTGATTTTCTGAATATTCTGGAGACAAGCGGACTTGTGGAAGATTAATTGATGGGAATGGATTTCTGAATGCTTATGGTTTTATTGACTGCTTCATTGGAATGAATGGTTTTATATTGACTGCTGATAAATATTTTAAATTATTTTTACTGTTTCTTCTTTTTTTGACACCTGGTTGGCTTTATTCTCAAAGCAATTGGAATCAAAAATCGATAACGGCTCTCCATGGTGGTGTTGCCAGTGCGGATAGTCTGGCCTCAAAAATTGGCATCAATATCCTGCAAAAGGGTGGGAATGCCGCAGATGCAGCAACGGCCGTTGCCATGGCTCTGGCGGTAGCATATCCCCAGGCGGGGAATCTGGGGGGTGGGGGATTTCTGGTTCACCGCTCGACTAATGGCGAAATATATGTTCTGGATTTCAGGGAAACTGCCCCTGCTGCAATAACGCCCGAAGCTTATCTGGATGAGAATGGTGAGGTTATTCCAGGTTTGAGTCAGGTTGGCGGATTGGCAGTGGGTGTACCGGGCACAGTTCGCGGGTTTTATCAATTTCACCAAAAATTTGGGATAATTCCCTGGTATGATGTGTTGGAGCCTTCTATTGAGTTGGCAGAAAATGGTTTTCCTGTAGGATCGCAGCTGGCCGATGTGTTGAAGGAAAATGAAAAATATTTTAGAAATTTTCCCTCCACCCAATTGATCTTTATGCCCCATGGTAAGATTCTGGAAGAGGGTGATATATTATACCAGGATAATTTAGCCCATACCCTCAGGGAAATTGCGCTTCATGGAGATGAGCCATTTTATGATGGTGAAATTGGTCTTGAGATTGTCAAATCAGTTCAGATGTATGGCGGAGTATTATTCATGGACGATCTGAATAATTACCAGCCCGTTGTCCGCGACCCCGTTGTTATCAATCATAAATCTTACACTGTATACGGAGTATCCCTGCCCGCCTCTGGTAGTATTTTATTAAGTGAAATTTTGGAAAGCCTGAAATATACTGATCTGGATCGATATGACTTGAACACTGCCGGCTACATATCACTCCTGGCGGAATTAGAAAAAGTGTATTTTGCCTTTCGGAATGAATACCTGGGCGATCCGGATTATACGGAAATTCCATTGACTCAGCTCCTGTCTCCCACACTTGCCCGGAGAGTTTCGGAAAGTGTGAAAGTAGGCCATCCCATATCCATATCGCAGTCCTCACTTGCTGAATTGTTGAAAGAAAGCGAAGAAACCACCCATTTTTCTGTGGTTGATTCTTTAGATAATGCTGTATCGGTAACCTACACCCTTAATGATAACTTTGGCGCTAAATTGGTGGCCGGTTCAACCGGAATTTTGCTGAATGATGAAATGGATGATTTTACCATTAAACCGGGTCAACCGAATATTTATGGCCTGGTCCAGGGAAAGGCAAACCTGGTTGGACCGGGGAAACGCATGCTTAGCTCCATGTGCCCGGTGATTGTCACAAAGGAGGGCGAGCTGGTGGGTGCGCTGGGATCACCCGGTGGTCCTAAAATTATTACCGTGGTGTTGCAAATGCTGTTGAATCTGATTGATCAGGAGATGACATTGGATATGGCCATTAACGCCGGAAGATTTCATCATCAGTGGATACCGGATTCAATTTATTATGAGAAGGATAGATTCAGTGAAACGGTTTTGAAAAAATTGGAACAGTGGGGATACGGATTGGTTAAACGGGATCGTATAGGTGATGTGCAAGCCATCTGGCGCGGAGATGGCGTCTGGCAATTGAGCTCCGATCCCAGAGGAAATGGTTATCCCCGGGGCTATTAAGGAGCAACTATGAAAAACGAAAGTTCACAAAAAGACGCTCAAAAGGAAGAGAAAGAAAAAATGGTTGAGAATTATTACAGGAAAATAATGAGAATTCTGGAATATTATGTTTTACTCTGCTTTATTATGATCACTTTTATTCCATTACTGGACTTCAGCTGGGTCCAGCCCTTTGTAAAATTTGTTTACCTGACGGGTTTTCCCTTATTGATCCTTATATTTGCCATCAGTTTATTCAAAGAACCGATATTGGCCATTGTTCTTAAATTTGTGGAAAAATAACCACATTTTCCTGGTAAATTGGTCCTTCAAGGAAGAAAAGAATTTTAAATAAAGATTGTTCATTTGGTTACCGACAATACGAGCTGATTTGAAAAGGCAGGTACTGTGATAAAATTTTCTGAAAAACGTCTCCGAGAGATTGCCGACAAAGCACATCAGAATCGGATTGTTGTCTTTGGCGATCTGATGGTGGATCAGTACCTGTGGGGCAATGTTACCCGGATCTCCCCGGAAGCACCGGTCCCGATCATAAATATTTCATCTGAACAAATTCGCTTTGGTGGAGCTGCCAACGTGGCCTATAATATTATTGGATTAAAGGCCAATCCACTGTTGGTAGGCGTTTTGGGAAATGACCGGATGGGTAATATTTTTCAGGATATGTTGAAACAGAACAACCTGTCCAGCGAGGGAATAGTAGTGGCTCCGGATCGACCCACCACGGTAAAAACCCGCATCATCGGGAATAATCAGCATATCGCCCGGGTGGATCAGGAGTCAGTCGAACAAATATCCTCCGATCTTCAGGAGCAGCTATATAAAATTTTTGTCTCCCATATTGAAGATGCTGCGGCAATTGTCATCGAAGATTATAACAAAGGTGTGGTGGCACCACAATTGGTTGGCCACATTTCAGAATTAGCCTCGCGAAATGATAAAATTGTCACGGTAGATCCAAAATTTGAAAACTTTTTTGCTTTTAAGAATATTACCGTATTTAAACCGAATGTAAAAGAAACCGAAGAAGCCCTGGCCATGAGAATCCGGGATGACGAGATGCTGATAAAGGCGGGAAATAAATTATTGTCGGTTCTCAATGCCAAAGCAGTTTTAGTGACCCGGGGCTCAAAAGGCATGGCGCTTTTCGAGAAAAACGGGGAGCATGTTTTCGTAGGAACCCAGGCACGCAAGGTAGCCGATGTTTCGGGAGCCGGTGATACGGTTATCGCCACCCTTACATTTGCACTGAGCGGTGGAGCCACCATTAAAGAAGCGGTGACGCTGTCTAATTATGCCGCAGGTATTGTTTGTGAAGAGGTTGGGGTGGTACCGGTGAATCTGGATAACTTAATTGAAGTCGTTTTGCAGAAACAAACTTCTAAATCTGCTTAAATAAAGAAAAAGTAAATTTTTCCTGATGGTAGAAGATTGTTACAAGATAAAATAAAAGTCTTATCAGAATTGATCCGGATCCGCAAGGATCTAAAAAGAGAAGGCCAAAAGGTTGTCTTTACAAACGGGGTATTTGATATTTTGCACCGTGGCCATGTGGAATATCTGGAAAAAGCAAAATCGCTGGGGGATGTCCTGATGTTGGGACTCAACTCAGACGCTTCGGTAAAAAAGATCAAGGGAGAAGACCGGCCGGTGATGGGACAGGAAGACCGGGCCATTGTTCTGGCGGGGCTTTCATCGGTGAATTATATTTGTTTGTTCGAAGAAGAAACGCCGGAAAATCTCATCCGGGAGTTAATTCCGGATATTTTAGTAAAGGGAGGGGATTATCAGATCGATGATATTGTAGGACGGGAGACTGTTGAAGCAAACGGTGGAAAAGTTGTCACGATTGATCTGGTTGAAGGTCAGTCGACAACTTCGATAATTGAAAAGATGGTGAAACTGGCAAAGAAGGGGTAAGTGCTATATGGTAAAGTGGCTTGTTTATTTGGTTTTTGTTGTTTTGGCGTTGTCCTGCTCCGGGATGCGCAATTTAAAAGAAAATCCTGAAAACAATAACATGAGTCAGGTTGCTGAGGTCCAGCAAGATTCGCTTTCTTTGGCCAAGTCCTATCTTCAGCTGGGGAAAAATGCCGAGCAAATTGGTGATACGCTTGGTGCGGAGTATTATTATGACCGGGCCATTACCATATCAGCCAAACTCCAGCAAAAAGCCGGATCGGAAATGGATTCTTCCAGCCAGAATGTAATCGCTGAAATATCGATTGAATATGCCCGCTATCTGGCCAGATTAAATGGTCTGGAGACCGATACCCTGGCAGCAGCCAATGTAATGGAAATTATAAATGAGATGGAAGAAGATTCGGCTTCTGCTGGTGTCGATACCAGTGTAGTTACTATTGAAGATGTTTTAGGTGAAAATCAGATTCTGGCCATACCGCTGGTTCTCAATAAAAAGGTAGAAAATGCCATTCAGTACTTTCAAAACCGCGGCAAAAGAGTTTTTACCAAGTGGCTGCAACGGAGCGGTTGGTATGAGGATATGATTAAGAAAATACTCAAGGAGGAAGGGGTACCGGAAGAGTTGTTTTATCTAAGTATGATTGAGAGTGGTTTTAATCCCCATGCCCGTTCCTATGCCCGGGCGGTGGGTGTCTGGCAGTTTATTCAAAGCACCGGTAGGGCATATGGCCTGGACAATAGCTGGTGGTATGATGAGCGGCGCGATCCGGAAAAGGCAACCCGGGCAGCAGCCCGACATTTGAAAGATCTGTACGAACGGTTCGGAAACTGGTATCTGGCCATTGCCGGATATAATTACAGCCCCGCTAAAATTGAGCGCCGTATGAGACAATATAACGTGGATGAATTCTGGGATTTGCCCCGCTTACCCCGGCAAACTCGCAATTATGTTCCTACTTTTATTGCGGCAACCCTTCTGGCCAAAAGTCCGGAGAAATATGGTTTCTATGTTGATCCTGAGCCACCGATTGAGTACGATACGGTTAAGGTCAACGAATGTGTTGATCTGAATGTGGTCGCAAAATGTGTTGAAAGCAGTTTTGAATATCTGAAGAAAATCAATCCGGCCCTGCTTAAATGGTGTACACCACCGGATCAGGATAGCTGGGTGCTGAATATTCCCAAAGATACCCGGGAAATGTTTCTGGAGAATTATTCCAGGGTGCCGGACGATCAGAAACTAACCTGGATTCATCACCGGATCAGATCCGGGGAAACCCTTTCCCAGATTGCCCGGAAGTACGGGGTGACCGTTACCGAAATTAAGCGGTTTAATAAAATCCGGGGAAGCTTTATCCGTGCCGGCCACAGCCTGGTCATACCGGTTCCGCAAAATAAAAGTTATGCCCGTCAACTGGCAAAAGAATCCTCGCGCAGTTACTCCTCTTACAAACCCCGGAGCAGACCGGTTTCGAATGTTCCCGGAAGGGATAAACTGGTGCATGTGGTCAGTAAAGGGGAAACTCTGTGGGATATCGCGGTGAAATATGGTGTATATGTTTCCCAAATCCGTCGTTGGAATGGACTAAGCTCTTCCAGAATTATTCATCCCAAGCAAAAACTGAATATCTGGCTTCCCAAGAATTCGGAACAATTGGCGGAAAAGCAGGATGAGCCCACACCAGAAAAACTGGTAGTGAGCGATAATGCAAAGGCTGCTTCCAATGGAAAAACGGTGGTCTACACGGTTAGGCGTGGCGATACCTTGTGGGATATTGCTTCACGTTATGGGGTGAGCATCCGGAATATTAAAAAATGGAATAATCGCCGCAGCAACCTGATTAAACCGGGTGATGAACTAAAAATAATTACAGCGCAATAAGACAAATATCAGGCAGTTTTAAAAAATTACTCCAGAAAACTTTGGATAGATAATTCCAGGTATTTTAAAAGTAGATTTAAACCTCCCCGTTTTTAAGTGCCACAGAAATGAAGCATGAATTTATAGATCATCACCGCGCCGGCACCAGTCTGGTCCATCTGGCCGATCCCCGCCTGAAACTGATTATTCTGATCAGTTATGTATTAACTGTGGTAATTATTCCCGATAAATATTTGAGAGTCTATGCCGTCCTGGCTGTTATTCCGATCCTCATGGCCCTGCTCAGTGGTGTTTCCCTATGGCATTATTTTCAGAAATTGAGCAAGTTATATCCCATGATATTCTTTGTCACTTTTATTCTTCCTTTTATTCCCGATGAAGGAGTACCCGTATATTCACTGGGATGGATTCATCTCTATCGAACCGGTTTGGATAATTTTATTCTGATAAATATTAAATCGATCCTGGTTATTTTTATGTCAATTGTACTGACCACTACCACCGATTTTAACCTGCTGTTAAAAGCATTGGAAAAGCTAAGGATTCCTCAAATCGTAATAATTGTCCTGGCATTTATGTACCGCTATATTTTTCTGTTGATAGACGAGGCGGAACGGAATTTTCTGGCTTACCAATCCCGGCACATAAAATTGTCCCTTGTCCAGAAATTAAAAACTCTGACCAAACAAATTGTGGTTATTTTTCTTCGGACATTTGAAAGGGGCGAACGTGTTTATCTGGCCATGGAAGCCCGGGCTTTTAGCGGCAAAATCTTTACCCTGGGTCAACTCCATTGGGAAATGAGAGACACGGCAATTTTATTTTGTTATTTGGTCTTTCTCATTTTCCCACTTTTGTTTATAACCCGGGTGTTTTTCTAAAATCTTATTATGGTCGTAAAGTGAAAGCAAAAAGTACGGAAGCAAAACCAAGTAACAGGATAGCCCTTATGGTCCGGGATCTTTCCTATCATTATCCGGATAAAACGCCTGGAATAAAAGGTGTTTCATTTCAGATGAGAGAATTTGAAAAAGTCGCTATCGTGGGACCAAATGGATCTGGTAAATCTACCCTGCTCACTTTGTTAAATGGTGTGCGCCGCGGAAAGGGGGATATAAAGATTTTTGGATTGCCCATCAAAGATAAGAACCTTGCGGAAATTAAGAAAACCGTGGGACTGGTTTTTCAGAATCCCGATGATCAGCTTTTTTGCCCCACCATTTTTGAAGATATTGCTTTTGGACCACTCAATCTTGGGTTATCGATGCAGGAGGTTCGCTCCAGAGTGGAAATGGCGCTGGAAGGTGTTGGCTTGACCGGTTACGGGAATCGCTCATCCTTTCATCTCAGTTACGGCGAACGCAAATTGGCCAGTATTGCCACAGTCTTATCCATGGATCCACAGATTATTGCTTTTGATGAACCGACCAGCAATCTCGATCTGGCCCACCGGAGAAAAATAATTAACTGGCTAAAGCAGAGTGGCAAAACCATTATTCTGACCACCCATGACCTGGATATGGCTATGGATACTTGTGAACGAGTCATTCTTCTGAGTTCGGGAAAAATAATAGCAGATGGAGAGGTGAACCAGATTCTCAGGGATAAAGAACTTCTGGAAAAGAACGAGTTAGAGCTACCAATCAGTTTGCAAAAATCCTGACCTTCCGGAACAGTTTCTGCAAAGTTCAAATATCAGCCTTTATTGCCTATTTTTGGGAAGGTGCAAAATCTGCCGGATGACATATAAGCGGGAATAATTGGTAAGAATCACCCCCGATATAACCAGTATAGTACCACCCAGCAATGATACTGAAATTTTTTCCCCCAGAATAAGATAGGCCAGCACGATAGCGCTTATCGGAACAAAATTGATAAATATGCTGGCTTTCATCGGGCCAATCCGGTTGATTCCTTCATAATACCAGATAAAGCCCAGAACGGTCCCAAAAAATCCCAGATAAAACAGACTTACCCAGGATGGAAGGGAAAAGGAGTAAAGATGCGCGAACATCCCTTTGTAAATGGCCGGAATGGAAAGGGCAAGGGTACCAAAGAGGGTTGAATAGCTTACCGAAACCAGCGGGGATAATCGTACCATTACCTTTTTCCCAATTAGGGAATAGAATACCCAGCTTACCACACAGAGAAAAATGTAGAACTCTCCCACTCCAATTCCCCCGGTGAAGACAGAGGTGATATTCCCGCGGGAGATGACGATGAGTGCCCCGCTGACTGACAGCATAATTCCCACTATTTTTGCGAAGGAGAGTTTTTCCTTAAAAAAGTAGGCGGCGAATAGACTGATGAATATCGGATTAGAAGCGATAATGGAGGCTGCTCTGCCGGCATTGATGTGATGGAGTCCGCTGAAGAAAAAGATATTATAGGTAAAAATGCCGGTCATACCCAGCAGGGTCAAGGAAATGAACTGGGAAAAATCCACTTTTGGAAATCCGCCTTCTCTGCGCCAGACAATAAATATCAGAAAAACAGAAGCAATAAAAAACCTTAAAAAAGCGCCCTCAAACGGATTCATATTTTGGGCCACAATCCTTCCGGCAATGAAAGTCCCACCCCAGAAAACCGCAGTCAAAAAAAGTTTTATCCGGACCATAGTAATATTTCGCCAAAAATCCTTTTTAATTTAGCAAACCGAATTGAAATGCAGCGAAGAAAATAATTATTGTTTGTCTTTGTAGAAAGCACATAAAAAAAGCTCCGCTGGTTTCAGCGGAGCTTATTCAAATTTAGGACCCTCGTGAAGCTGTCGCTAGCAGACTTCAGAGGAGGTTCCTATTAAAGAATTCGTATTAATAGGATCACCTCCTTTCCACAGGGAGTGAATCATCGCACCAAAAACCACCCTGTTTAATTTCCGGCGCAGCGGCTACTAATGTTTCTGATACCCAATTTAATTTCGAAAAGTTCATTTTGTAAAGCTATTTTCCAAAAAGTTTTTCAAATATATTAAAAGTGCCGCTGGATTGGGTATTCTTCCAGTCGAGATATTTTTCTCTGGTGGTGATGCCGATTGGACCCTGGTAAATACCACCATCGATGAAACCATCGTATACTCGAACCGCTATTGTGTTTTCACCACCAAAATGTAAATCCGAAGTCGGCAGATAATAAGCACGAAATTCCTGATACTCATTGCTGAAACGGATATCCTCCGGATGATCACGCATCCGGCCGGTAGCACCAATTTTGGTGCCATTGAAATAACACTCATCAATATCGTCGATTTTACCCAGAACCAGGATCAGCTTTTTATTCTCCAGATCTTTGGGTAATAAGAATTCTTTCCGGTACCAGGCAAATCCATCATAATCCTGGTATCCCTGGGTTTCCCAAAAACCTGGCACCAGGATCGTGTTCCAGTGGGAATCGTTTAAATCCTCACCTTTCCAGGAAAAATTGTCACCGGTCCTGAACTTCCACTTACCCGATAAATTCAGGGCGAGTTCCATTTGGTTCCTTTGTTTGTAAACACCTATATCACCCCGCAAAATCCCACCTTCCAACTGCTCGTCAAATACCCGGATAGCTAGTACATTTTCTTTCCCGAATTTGATGAGGGATGTCGGTAAAACATAAGTTCGCGGTTCGTTGTATGCAGTTCGATAATCCGGGGGGAAGCTTCCGGTGAATCCGATTAATGTGCCGTTAAAATATACTTCGTCCACATCATCGATATAGCCAAGACGCAGGTAAAGTTCACTTTCCGATTCACTGCTTGGGATAATAAAACTTCTTCGGTACCAGGCATAGCCGTCATAACCGGGGAATCCCTCATTCTCCCAGCTATCCGGCACATGAATATTAGTCCAGGAATTATCATCAAAATGGGCATTAGCCCATTTTTGATTATCTCCAATTTCAAATTTCCAGGTACCCCGCAGGTTAATTACCTGTTCCCACTGTTCCGATTGTCCTGGTTGTATCACAAAAAGTAAAAATAAGAGGTAATAAAATCGCATACTGCTAATTCTCCTGTTACCTAAATTTCTTCGTTTTAATTTACCAAATCATTTTGATAGAGTTGTCAACAGATGCGATATATTTGTAAAAATATGTCATTAAAAGCATTAATGAGGTACATTTTCAGAGATTGTTAAATTACTTCCAAAAGAAAAAGTCCGTTACATGACCAGCTTGTATCCAATTCCGTGAACGGTTAAAATGTGTTGTGGTCGGTTCGGATTTATTTCAATTTTCTGCCGGAGTTTTAATATAAAATTGTCTACCGTTCTGGTGGTTGGATATTCCTCGTATCCCCAGACCTCTTCCAATAATTTATCCCGGCTTACGGTTGCACCCTTATGTTGCCACAGGTATTTTATTACCTCATACTCCTTATGAGTCATGGCAATGGATTTCCCCTCCACCATAGCTGTGTAGGCATTGAAATCGATTTCCAGTTTGCCAATGGTAATTTTTTGTTGATCTTTTGAAGTGCTTGCATCTGTCCGGCGGAGAATAGCCTTAACCCTGGCCAGCAGCTCCCTGAGGCTAAACGGTTTTGTGACATAATCGTCAGCGCCAAGTTCCAGTCCAAGTACTTTATCGATCTCCTCACCTTTGGCAGTGAGCATAATGATTGGTGTTTTAATACCCTTTTCCCGGATTTTTTTACAGACATCAAAACCGGAAAGTTTTGGCAACATCACGTCAAGGATAATCAAATGGTAAGATTTACTCAAACTTTTGTCCAATCCAATCTGGCCATCCTCTGCCACATCCACCGCATAGCCTTCAAATTCCAGGTTGTCCTTCAGGCCTGACCGCATTTGTGCTTCATCTTCAATTATCAGAATGTCACTCATGTGTTCTCCGGAAAAATTTTTCAATTTAGGTTATTATCAATAATAGGTGAAACTGTTGTGATTGTCCTTTTACCCCATCCGATTTTTTGGCAGTACAATCCGAAACGTACTTCCTTTCCCTAACCAACTTTCAACCATGATTTCACCCTTATGGGCATCCACAATTTTTTTGACCAGTGTTAAGCCAAGCCCGGTGCCTTTTTTGTCGTGAACCAAACCAGTTGACACCCGATAAAATTTATCGAAAATTCTTTTCTGATCCTCGGAACTAATCCCGATGCCATGGTCTCTGATTTCAAAAAACAGATTTCCATCTACTGAACCCGCACTGATGTTGATTGTCTTTTCATCCTTAGAATATTTAACCGCATTGTCCAGCAAATTAATGAAGGCCTCGGAAAGCGCCTCCCGGTCGCCATTCCATAGTAACCGATCTTCGGGGAGTTGCTTTTCCAATTTGAATCCGTTGTTTTCCAGGTGAAACTGATAGCTGTCCAGGACATCATTTATCATCCGGGACAGATCGAATTCCTGAAAGTGATATTCTTTTCTTCCGACTTCCATTTTAGAAAAGTTTAAAATATTATTGATCAGATGGGTCAGTCGTTCGGTTTCCTGACCAATTATTTTATAGTATTCTCTTTTTTTCTCCTCAGTTCTTACCCGGTCCATTTCCAGGGTTTCGGCAAACATCCGGATGAGCGCGAGCGGGGTTCGCAGTTCGTGTGAAACGTTTGAGACAAAACTCGACTTCATCTCAGCCAGTTGCATTTCTCGCCTGATATTGCGGTACAAAAACCATCCGGCAAAAATTACGATAAAATCCAGTAATCCGATCAGAATCAAATTTTGATTGACTCTTCGGCGGGCGATGTCCTGAATAGTTTCACCGCGTAGGCGAATTTGCAGATAGGTATCCGGCAATAACCAGACCGTCTCTTTAACCGCATTTCCGTTATCATTTGCCGAACCGGATTCCTCTCCCCCATAGATTTGTTGTTTGTAAAGTATGTTGAGTAAAAAACCCTGTTCAAGATCATTTGTCTTGGGAACCAGGATACCGGTGATAAAGACCGGTACATTGAGCACAATTCCTGCAAATTGTAAATCGGGTTCCTGGATATCCGGGTCCAGTTTAAACAGGAACGAAATCAGGTCGCTGCCAAAACCGGCATTTTTGGGAAGAATAATGGGTTCGATCTTCCGGTATCCTGCTTTTTTGTACCGGCTTAATCTTTCGGACTCTTCTGACCGGTTTTCGAAATATGCGGTCAATGAATCCTTGCGTAGTGGGCTGATGCCGCTTGTCTCACTCTGGTTGTAAATTTCGATCCTGCGAAAGGTACTGTCGGCCAGAAAAATAACTCGAATTGATTTATTTTCAGCGAGAAGTTGTTTTAAACTCTGGTCGAAATTATCGGATTCCGTTTCCAGATGTGCCAGGTTTATCCGGGCAGCCCAGCTGTTCACCACATCCCAGCAATATTGATTCACTGAAAAAAGAATGGCGTTAAGCTGTTGCCGATAGCTTTCTTCAACTAATTTTTCGGTACTGTTCAAATTACTCAATTCGTAGACGGTATAAAAAATAACCGGTAACAGGATTAAAAAAAGGATGATGATGCCGATTTTTTTCATTCGTTAAAATCTTCTTTGTCAGTAAATTTAGCCAGATAGTGGAATTCGAAAAAATCATTTATTGTCATAAAATGTCACCGAATGTATCTGGTGAATAAAAATTTCTTAAACGTAAATCTTTCCGATAGCATAGGTGACTGCCTGTCCGGCAATAGTGACCCGATCTTTTTTATTTTCGCAGTATAATTTTCCGACCCGGGCGGACAATTGCATGGCAGAAAGTCTATTCTTATTCAGTTTTTCTGCCCAGTATGGGATTAAAGAGCTATGGGCCGAACCGGTAACCGGATCCTCAGGAACACCAGCTTTGGGTGCGAAAAATCGGGAAACAAAATCGACGTTATGCCCCGGAGCGGTAATCCCGACACCCAGACTGTCCAGTTTGATCAACTCCGAAAAATCGGGGGCTATTGCCTTAATTTGTTCTTCACTTTCAAATAATGCAAAATAATCGCGGGATTTGGTAACTTCGACCGGCTCCATACCCAACCCCTTGACCAGATGAGAAGGTGCAATAACCGGTACCGGTTTGCGGGAGGGAAAGTCCATTGAAATAAGATTTTTTTCCATCTGCACAGTCAGAAGTCCACTTTTAGTCTGAAAATTTATCTTTTTTAACTTTGGATTCAGAAAATTGAAAATTACATGGGCTGAAGCCAGAGTGGCGTGACCGCACAGGTCGATCTCAACCTTTGGGGTAAACCAGCGAAGTTCATATTCATTCTTCTTTTTTACAAAAAAAGCTGTTTCCGACAGATTGTTTTCCATGGCGATGGATTGCATAAGATTATCGTTTAACCATTTTTCCAGCGGACATACTCCCGCCGGATTTCCACCAAATACTTTTTCGGTGAAGGCATCAACCTGATAAAAGGGGAGTTCCATAATGTCTCCTTAAATAATCTTTTACGGACCTTTTTATTGAATTTACGGTATTTCGTACCCTTAGATTCATGCTAAAAATATCCCCGTCCAAAGTAATGCTTTTTACAGATGGTTTCAAGAAGTTAAGGATGATGTAGCTGATGACATTTTTTGACAAACTTTAACTTCCGGATGACATCTTTGAAATTACACATTCGTAAACTTTGAGTGAATGAATAAGAAAAGGAGCATAAGATGAAAACTTTAATGGTTACGATTTTGATGTCGATCTTTCTTACCCTTCAGGCTCAATCTTCCAAGATATTGGAAATGGCTCCCAAGAATTATCTGAACGCCCTGAACTCGGATTGTTGCCAGATGGTGGAAGCCGCGGTTTTTTACTCGGTAAAATTGAACTATTTTCATCCGGAAATAGAGATCAAAAATCTGGCAAAAAAAATTGATGAATTAAGCCGGGAAGGAAAAACGGAAATAATCCGGTATAAGGCCTATCTGACAAGTTACCTGCTGAATAATACGGATTTGTTTTCTGAGATACAGGAAGACGACTACAATGACTCAGCGATATTCTTTCAGAATTTAGCGACTTTAATGAATCAGCGATTGTTAGCAGAAAATCAATAATGACGGTATTTTCTTAACCAGATTTTGTTAAGGTGGGCTTTCCGGCGAACTTGTTAAAAATTCCGGTGATTTTTTTGGAAAGTCAGGATAGAGCCTCTGAGACGGCAATGGCTGCACCAATGATCCCTGCTTCATTCTTTAACTGTGCCGGCTGGATCTCTGCATTGATATGAAGGTATTTGGAAAATTTCTCAAACTTTTTGCTGACCCCGCCTCCCACGATAATAAGATCCGGCCAGAGCAGCATCTCCAGATGATTCAGATATTTATTGAGACGCTTTCCCCATTTTTTCCAGGATAAATCTTCTTCTTTTCTCACCGAATCCGCCGCATATTTTTCTGCAATATCTCCTTCCAACAAAAACTGGCCGAATTCGGTATTGGGATAAAGCATACCATCCATGAATAAACCGGATCCGATTCCGGTTCCAACGGTAATCATCACCACCACTCCCGATTTATTTTTACCCGCGCCACATCTCATTTCCGCGATTCCGGCGGCATCAGCATCATTTAATATATAGGTCTTGCATTTAGTTAGGTTAGAAAACAGTTCTTCAACATTGGTATTTATCCAGCTCGCATCAATATTGGAAGCTGTACGGGCAACACCATGCTGCACCACCGCCGGGAAGCCGCAACCCACAATTCCTTCCCATTTAAAATGCTGGACAACTTTTTGAACCGTTTTGGCAACCGCTTCGGGTTTAGCCGGATGGGGGGTGGGGATCCGGTGCCTTTCGCTGATGAGCTCACCGAGTTCGGTATCTACCATCGCACCTTTTACGCCGGAACCACCAATATCAATGCCCAGTACCTTCATTTGATCACATCTCCCGTTTGCCGTTCTTATTTTTCAGGAACCGAAAATTTTAGTGAGATAAATTAGAGATAAAAACTTTCGTTAAAGCAGGTAATATTTGTCGTAGGAATTATTTCAAACTTTCTGGAATTCCGGTTTGCCCTCCAGGCCTGTATAACATCCGATTTTACTTCACTTTCGTTGAATTTCACGATTGCCACAATTTCCGGATCCATTTCTTCGTTGTATTTGCAGGTTCCCATCAGTAATTCTTCCTTTTTTTCAATTTGTGGAAGAATAAGAATATCCAGAATTTTGAGAAAGGGCCGTCCTTCGGTATCGCGGCTGGTCAGCTTGCAGAACCAGAGCATTTGCAGATTATCCCCGGACACATGGTCTATGATGTATTCATCGCCCTCCAGGTACCCCATCACATATCCGGTTTCCTCTTTATAACCAATCGGCATACTATCCGGTCCAAACTCCACACCAATCAGTTTCTGTAAATTTTCCGGTAAATGGGCAAGAGAACTCTCCGTTTGTTCTCCCTGATCAGCCGCACCGGTTTTCTGATCCGATTTTTTCCCACAGTTTAAAAGAAATAATAATCCAATAACTACTATTAATGATGTTCTCATTAAAATGCCTTTATTGAATTTGATTGTTATCATTTTTTGCTATAAAAGTTCCTGAGCTAATATACAACTGAAATTATGGAAAATTAAATATATCTATGATAAATTATGGAAATATTATTTGATTCCGATACAGTTATCTTATCTATCTAGTGTATATTATCGGTTGTTGAGGCTTGGGACTTTGTAGCGAATTGGACTGTTGAATCATTCAAATCTAAAATTTTAGGGAGTTTTAATGAATTTTTTTAGTCACCTTCAATGTTCTTCTTGTAATAAAAATTTGGATCCGGTCCGGTTGTGGAATCTCTGTCCGGTTTGTCATAAGCCGCTTATGGCCAGGTACGATCTTGAGAAAGCTCGTAAATTTATCGATAGAGACACGTTAAAGGGAAGACCACCCAATATGTGGAGATACGGTGAACTATTGCCGGTTCAGGATGGTGGATTTGTATTGACCCTGGGAGAAGGGTTCACTCCTCTGGTTGAAGCTAAGCGGTTATCCCGGGAGTTAAATGCCGAGGATCTTTTTATTAAAGACGAGGGTCTGAATCCCACTGGCTCTTTTAAAGCCCGAGGATTAGCCATGGCTGTTTCCCGCGCCTGGGAGCTGGGGGCTCATTCTCTTTCCATCCCTTCTGCAGGGAACGCTGCCGGCGCACTGAGTGCCTATGCTGCCCTTGCCGGTTTACCGGCTCATGTTTTTATGCCGAAGGACGTACCGTCTTCATTTATTTCAGAATGTTTCGCCCTGGGTGCAAAAGTTCAGTCGGTGGACGGCTTAATTACCGATTGTGGCCGGGTTGCCATGGAGGGAGTACGAAAACACGGGTGGTTTGATGTCTCTACTCTCAAGGAACCTTATCGGTTGGAGGGCAAGAAAACCATGGGATACGAGATTGCCGAGCAGCTGAATTGGGAATTACCGGATGTCCTTATCTACCCAACCGGTGGTGGCACCGGTCTAGTGGGAATGTGGAAAGCTTTTCAGGAATTGGAAGCTCTTGGCTGGATCGGTAATAAACGGCCCAGGATGGTCAGCGTTCAGGCCGATGGGTGTGCGCCGATGGTCAAAGCCTTTCATGAGGGATTGGATCATGCTGAACCCTGGCCGGATGCCCACACAGCTGCGGATGGTTTAAGAGTACCTGCTGCGGTGGGAGATTTTTTGATCCTTCAGGCCTTGAGAGGAAGCAATGGTACGGCAATCGCAGTTTCTGACCGTGAGATGCTGGATGGTGCTAATCTTATTGGAAGGACACAGGGACTGTTCGTTTCTCCGGAAACCGGAGCAACCGTTGCCGCATTCAGAAAACTGGTTCAAACGGGCTGGATCCAAAAGGAAGAGAAGGTCGTTCTTTTCAACACCGGTAGTGGCTACAAGTACTCCCATTTATGGGAAAAAGAGATTTCACAAATTAAAAGTTCTTAAAAAAGACTTAAACAGGTTATCCGTTAAAATTTTTTTGCAGCATATTTTCTGCTTTTTTCCTGATAAAAGCATATTTCATGCTGTTCACTATATTAAAATTTGCAGCCCGGACTAAATATTTTTTCGCCAGCAATATGTCTCCTTTTTCACGGTATGCCATGGCAATTTGATATATGATGTAAGGATTCTGCTGGTTTGCCCGGTTATATTCCGCCAGTGCCTGATCGTATTCCTTCTCCTTCATCGCAATCATCCCGTTGAGCCGATGATAAGCCCAAATTTGTGGTTGATTGCCAAGCTCGGTTGCCCGACTCTCGTATTCCTGGGCATTTTTCTTGGCCGTTTTCAGATCTCCCTGCATCAAGGCAATTTTGGCAATTTGATATTTCTGATAATTTCGGCTAAGTTCTTTTATTTCTTCCGGTAGACCGGAATCAAGTATGGTTTTGGGCACCTGATTGTAATAGTACATCGCACTGTCATATTTCATAAGTTCAAAATAGCAATCACCGATTATTCCCCGATCTCTGGCCATGCTGAAGGCATCTTCATTTTTGCGATCGAAATTTAGCAGGGACTTCATTGTTTTAATACCACTGGGAAGATTACCCTCATCAACGTATGAAACGGTCATGGCATATAATGCCTGGCGATGATCCCCATCATTCTGGGCATTTTTCAGCAATTCATTCAAAAGCGTGCGGGCTTCGGCATGTTTATTCAACAAGTTAAGATTGGTTGCTATTCCAATTTTTGAAGGGGTAAAATGAGGATCGAGTTTAAGGGCTTTGTTGTAATTTTCAATTGAATCGTCAAACCTGCCCATTTTCAATAGGAGCTCTGCGTATGAATCATAGGGGTTTGGATCCTTTGGAACCAGATCTATGTATCTCTTGAAAGCTTCTTCGGCTTCCGCATAGTTTCCTAAAAAACGATGCGTGTAACCCAAAATGTTATAGGCCAGTGAAAAATCCGGATTGATTTCTGTTGCTCTTCGGAAGAAACCCAGAGCAATGTTATAGTCCTGTTGCTGGTAATAGTACATCCCCATCCGGAATTGTGCTCTTTCATCATCAGGGTAATTTTCAATAAGTTTCTGAAAATACTCCCTCTCCTTTGCGGTCATCCCATTGACGCTTGCCTGGGTTCCCAGAATATAGAGTTTTTCTCCCTCGCTAACTTTATCAACCAATGAAGCTGCCTTTTCTATTTCGGCAAAAGTTTCCTTGGCATTCATGAGCATGAACGCCAGATTTAAATGGGCCATGGCGAAATCGGGATCCAATGCGATAGCTTTTTCAAAATGTTTAATTGCTTCCTCTGCTTTGAGCCTTTCCGATAAATCCCGTCCTTTAAGGAAAGCAGCTCGTGCCACTTCTGAGGTAGTGGTAATGGGTATTTTATCCGTTTCCTGCTTTTTACAGGCTAAAATAACCAGGATTGAAATTAAGCTTAATGAAAGTACCAATTTGAGTTTTTTACTGATCATTCTTTCCTCCAATGTCACATACAAAGACACGATGGTAATCTGTTTTTGTTTCAACCCAATTAAAATAAGAGAAAATTCGACAAAATCGTACCGGATTAATTTAGAAAATGAGTTTTATTTGGGAAATGATAAAAACAGATTTTACGCATTATTGACTGATTTTTGTGTTTTTTTAATCCCCGAAGGATTGTCCCGGTCTGGCAAGAGCAATGATTTCCGAGGCAATTTCCTCGATAGGCTTCCCGGTTACATTTATCACCGGCCATTTGGGTGGACTTTCGAAAATTTCCAGGGCATAAAGCACTTCTCTCCGGACATACTGGAGATCGGAATATTCACCGGTTTTACCATCCAGGTATTCATCCCGGATGCGGCGTAAGGTAGACAACCGGTGGGTATCCATAGTTAATCCAAACACACGCTCAGGGGGAATTTCCGACAAAATGGTTGGAGGATCAATATCCAGAATTATTGGTACATTGGCCACGAACCACCGTTTAAAAGCAAGGTAAACACTTAGCGGCGTTTTAAATGTTCGGGAAACACCCACTAGTACAATTTCTGCCTGATTTAATTCATGTATTCGCTGACCATCGTCATGTTTAAGGGCAAACTCCATCGTTTCGATTCGCCGAAAATAATCCTCGTTTAATTGCCGGAAGAGACCTGGCTTTTGAGAAGGGGTGAGAGAAAACTGCTGAGACAACCGGGAAAGCAATGGCCCCATAATATCTATATTTTCGACGTTGTGTAGCCGGGACATGCGGATGAGAAAGTGCCGGATCTCGTCGGATACCAGGGTATGAATGATGATACCTTTTACACTGGTGGCTTCCTCGACCACCAGGGTTACCTCATCCTCGGTTCGCACCCCCGGTCTCAACTCAATTTGAACCTTGGTGGATTCGAATTGAGTCATTGCGGCATTTAAAGCCCTCTCAGCGGTGCCTCCTGTTCCATCCGATACCACAAAAACATAATTCATAGAGCCCTTGATCCAATAATTTTATGTAATGTGATGTCTAAAATTGACCCAATTTAAAAACGAACAGGATATTGGTAAAAATGTTATCAGAATATCTATGAGAATTTTCCCCTAAAGAGTCATTTTAGTGCGGAACATTTTCATCGACTTTTTGGTGCCAGAGTTCAATAAAACGTGAAATTTGACCTTCGCTGTTGGAAGATAATTTCAAAAACCAGCAACCTACCCCGGAATATTCCGTTGCCGCTTCTTCCGTCTTCCATATGATTTCGGCTTCTGCATTCAGGATAAATGGTTTGGATTTTCTCAGTTTGATTTCCAGAAAAATTATTTTATTTCCTTTGGCTACTTTGGTGATTTCTTCTTTACGCATAGTAAAAAAAATTCCGTCTGAACTCAAATTCAGTACATAGGCAGTCATGGTTTTTGTTTTAATTCCCGGGATAATAAATGATGCCAGAATTCCATTTTCAATGGTAAACAAAGCCCTCCTTTTGTGCCTTCTTTCATCACCCTTTTTTTCCATTTGTGGTAATCCTTTAATAAGCTCCGTTTATGTAGATCAGTCTATTGGCCAATTTTTAAAAAATAGCACTTTAAAAAAAGAAATCCAACATTTCTGAAAAAATCGTTCAATATATCCTTCCTATTTTCGACTGTTATTCTACAAGTTTAATAATTTAAATATCCGTTTCTGAAATCCAGATATAACGGTTGAGAATTTTATAGCCGCTTTAAAGAAGAAATATAATAATGCAAAAGTTACGCACCTGATACTGATTTTTCTGGTTGTTGGTCTCTTCCATACTCCAGAGTTGGAAATCTGATTCAAAGGAGATGCATCAATAAAATTTTTTCGGGCAAATAATTATTAAAGAATCTTGCCAAAGGTTTCGACTATATGGGAATCATTGGTGTGATATGAATCACTCGATAATGTTTTTTGTTTGGAATGAAGTCATATTGGTGCGGTTTGAAAAATATTCTTGTCATCTTTTATATACAGATATAAGGGCATGGGATTTGCCAATTTTAGGGAAATATGAATAATCGCGATAGGCTTGGTTGAAGATTATAGCGAATGCAAAGTGGAAATTTGGACGAATATTCCGGTAATTTAATTTTGAAGAAATTATTTAATCGTAAAAATATTTTACAAAGAAATGAAAGAGGAGTCACTCCATGCTTAATGGAACCAGCGGTTTAGTCAAATTAATTTTATCGGTGCTGTTTTTTCCGATGTTCTTTCAGACAGCTTTTATTGATTTTGCCTGGGGCAATTTTGATCCATCCTGGATGATGCTGACCAAACGGCTTTTCTTATTGCTCCCGGTTCTGGCTATTATTCTGGGTTGTTGGGTAACCATGGCCTGCCTTTTGACCGTTCTTATTCGCCAGAAACGGCAGGAATTCCTGATTGCCTTGTTTATCACCTGGTGGGATCTTGGGAAATCCATCGTCTCCTTTTGGGGCGGGATTTTCAAGTTTTTGTTTGAGTTTCTGGCTTCCTTACTGGGATTGCTCAAAATTCTTGCGCTGGGATTATGGTCCCTGATTCAGGAAGTGTTATTTCTGCCCTTCCGGTTGATCAGAGGTATTAGCCGGAATGTGGTGAGTTCCCCGGTACCCTGGATTGCTGTTTTTCTGACTATCTTTTGGTGTCTGGTGGAAGCGGTGATTTTTACCTACGTTACAACTCCACTGGTGGTTGATACGTTTTCAAACATTACCGGAGAACAACTGACCGTTGCCTTCGTTCGCATTCCGCTATTCATCTTTTTACTCTTTATCGTACTCGGCAGCTACGCGGTACTATCAACTATGGTTGATGCAGTGAAGACCAAAAACATCTCTGCCATTTTAGGTATTGGTGTTATCGAAATCGTAACCTTGTTTGTTGAAGTGGTTTTTCTGTATCGTGAATTTGTTGATTCTCTGGTTCCCTGGTTTGCCCAATACTCGGAGAATTTTCAACTGGGTATCTTCTGGACCCTGGCACTTTCCATTTTTGTCTGGTTTGGTATCCGGAGTTTATCCTGGTTCTTATTCGCCTCCCACGGCACACCGACCATGATGTCGATAATTCAGGGTAAAGGCGTTCAGATTATTTCCAGTGGCGATAACGCCAGGAACAAAGTATTAGTATCAACTTCAGAATTTATGAATAAAATTAAGCAAGATTCTGCCTGGTTCCAACGAAAGGGCGATGAGTTATTAACAGCCATCATGCTGCCGCCTTTACAAGTGATTGCTGCAGCCATTAATTTCTGTACACTTCTGATAACTTCAAAACATCTTTTTGAGTTACCTTTCAAAAATATGGATGAAATAAAAAAATCCACGGTGCTTATCGAAAGCATCGCACCAAAGGCAAAAAAGGCGAGAAGTGTGTAACTGTTTGAGGAGATGAAACAATGACAAAAGGAAAATTTACATATCTTATTTTAATTTGCACGCTATTTTTATTTCTGAATTGTAACTGGTTGTCCGATGATAGTAATTCTGCAAATCCCAGATTATCCATGTTTGTTGGTTTGGATATAAGTGGTTCTTTTTTGAAGAGCGGTCATTTTGACGACTCGATGAACTTTTTGGCTCACTATCTCTATGCACATCTGAATGGAATTGGCGGGCTGGAAGTACCGAATGTATTATTTGTAAGCTCCATTGGCGGCGCACGAGAAAATGAACCGAAAACATTTTTCCCTAAACAGACCTTTGAAAATAAATCCGTGGAAGAGATTGCAGAAAAACTGAGAGAAATTTTCCCGAAATCGGTGTCGAATCCTTTCACCGATTACAATGCTTTTTTTGAACAGGTTGCGTTGACGGTAAGGAATAAAAATCTGGTTTTGCGTCCCATTTCGATCGTTATGATCAGCGATGGTATTCCCGATGTGGAACGGGAAGGGAAGACCGATTTCAAGAGCATTGTGGTAAGGCCATTGGAACAATTGGCCCGCAGTGTAACCATTCGTTTGCTATATACCAATGCCGTCGTGGGTCGGGACTGGCAAACCAAGGTTCCCCGACAACGGGTAAAAATCTGGACCCAGGACGCCCAGGTTATGGTCTCCTGGAAAGATCCCAGCATTATGTTGCCAGATACTTCTTTCGAAAAACAGGAAAGATTTTTCGCCTGGATAAAAGATAACGTTGATTTCGGCGTTCGTTCTCGACGGGTCGATTGATTCTTCCCGAATAAAATCTTAAAGAAACATAAATGATAATTAAGGATGACTTGTGTTCAGCAGGTCATCCGAATTATCCAATAATTCCCCGGTTATATCGTAAACTTTCATCCCGACTTTATGGTCACTCACACTGAATACCGCATAGTTATAGTGTGAGGTATAGACATGCACCCAATCCGTCCAGGGTGTTTTTTCTTGCGTGTAGTAAGGAGCACCGGCACCGCCACAGACAATATTCCACAAAGGTCTCTTGAAGTTTGGATTAGCTGAATACTGACCATCATCCAGAATTCCATTACTATTCAAATCATCTTTTGGGAAAACGCCAACCGGTGTTTGGTCGGTGATGAGCGTCCGGTGATAAGCGTGCTCGTCCGATCCCAATACCCCAACCACTTTGGTTGAATGACTGACCAGTTCCCAGAATTCGTTTCTCACCTGAATAATTCCCTTATCAAGGGGTGTCACTTTTTTACTATTCTCTGCAATGGCCGCCCTAACCCGGTTATCACCATTGTACCACATGGCATCTTCTATGTGACCACCATTAGGAAAAACAGCTTCGTGCCCCATTAGAAAGACATACTTGATTGACGTATCCTTTTCGGCCAGAGCAAGTTCCCCGGCAATCCATTTCATCTGGTTGGGTAAAATATATCCTTCCGGCGATCCGCCATATTCCCTGATTGCATAATGAGAAGTCCACCAGTAATTATTGTTAAATACAATTATCTTTACATTTCCATAGCTGAAGGAATAAACATTTTCTTTGTAGGAAGGAAAAGATGTGTACTCGTCTGGTCCGTTTTGCGGTTGCACAAACTCCCGAGCAAAAAATGCCTCGGCACTGTGAGTGGCATAGGGCCATTTATCCATACCTAATCCATAGCGGCTGCCATCTTCGAAGACATTTATCAATGCGTCGTGATTTCCCATGGCACAATAGACTGGTGTCTGGGCCATTAATCCGAACAGTGTTTGTTTAAAGGCTTTATATTCCAGAGAAATATCGTTCACGGAATTGGAATAGCCGCTGACCAGATCCCCATTGAACAGCATAAACTTTGCACCTTTTTGAAAAACCTGATAGGCGATCTGTTGAAGTATAGACCTATTTACTCCAAGATATTCGCTTTCCCCGCCACCGTATGCCGCCCGCCCGTCCCCGGTATAGACAAAACTAAATGTCGATACACCCTTCTTTGGGGCCGTATGAAAATGGAATTTCGGCGATTTAAATGTATCCTTTGCGCTTATTGCTTCTATCTGGTAAATATATTTTTGATCCGCCAGAAGATTATCCAGAAGGATTTCATGATGGGTGGTAATTTCGCTTCCCCGGTAATTTTTGCCATCTTCTAAAATTACTTCGGCCTGGGAGGGTTCATCTGTATCCAGAGAAACAATCGCCCAATCCGGATGGTCGGAAGTCACTAAACTAACAATCGGACCCTCGGTCATGGTTAGTCCTTTAGTAAAAATCCCATTTTTATAAAGAAATCGTACGTTTGAATCGCTAAAGCCAAGCAAACTCACTTTGTCTTTTTCCTTCTTAAGAAGATTAAGCCGGTATGCCATTACCCCTTCATCGGTCCAGCGATTGACATTGGATTCATCCCTCTTTTCCAAAAATCTTTTAATTGGGATCAGTCCCCTTCCTTTATCAAGACGGCTTTGATGCCGGAACCGGCTATAGTAATAGTCGGTATTGAATTTTTCAAAATAGTATGGACCCACATATATTTCACCAAAGAGTGTAGTATCCTTCAGATCAATAAATAATCCATTGCTGTCGCCGCCGACAATACTTTTCGGCGACAGTTGGTTGAATTTCAGTCCGATTCCGGAGTGCTCCGGTCGCAACTTCAATCCTTTAGTTACCGGATCGACGATACAGGAAGGTGAAGGAATATTGGCCTCCTGTGGCATCAGACTGCCGTTCAGGAGAATTACGAAAAAGATATAAACAGGGAAAGCTTTTCTCATTGGAGGGGACCCCTAAATTATATTTCACTGTTTTTTATTTTTTAACAAATGCTTCAACGGGAGATTCCGAAATTAGACCATGGAATCATTAAGGTTCTATTTTCAGGAACTTTCGTTTTCCCACTTTCAGGACCTTCTCATTGGAAAGAGAAAGCTCGGTTAACTCATCAGTTATCGTCTCACCATCCAGCTTCACTCCGCCTTGACGAATCAATCGCCGGGCCTCACCGGTTCCGGAGGCAAGCTTGGCTTCAACCATTAGATCAATCAGTCTTTTTGTCTTCTTTTTTAGGGAAAATACCGGAATATCTTCCGGGACATCGCGTTCCTTATGAACCAGGTTAAAGTGGTCTTCTGCTGTTTTGGCTGCATTTGAATTGTGATACATCCGGACAATCGTCCGGGCAAGTTGACGTTTTAAAGTCATGGGATTGACTTTCGGATCTTCCAGGGATTTTTTAATCTCCCCGAGCTCATCAAGATCTACATCTGTGATCAGCTCAAAGTAGGGGTAAATTAATTCATCGGGGATGCGCATGGTTTTGCCATACATCTCCTCCGGAGCCTCATCAATGCCGATGTAATTACCCAATGATTTGCTCATACGTTGCACCCCGTCGATGCCTTCGAGCACCGGCAGGGTGAGAACGATCTGCGTTTCGTGACCATACTCTTTCTGGATCTGTCGTCCGATCACCAGGTTAAATTTCTGCTCGGTAGCGCCGATCTCAATATCCGCTTTTATCATAACTGAATCGTATCCCTGCATGAGCGGATAAAAAAATTCGTGGATACTGATGGGTTGCTGGGCTTCATAGCGTTTGGCAAAATCGTCCCGTTCCAGCATGCGGGCAACAGTAAATTTTGACGCCAGATTCATGATCTCGGCAAAACTCATCTTACTAAACCAGTCTCCGTTATAGCGGACTTCGGTTTTTTCCCTGTCTAGGATCTTAAAAAATTGCTTCTCATAGGTTCGGGCGTTTTCCATTACATCTTCATGGGTAAGCCGGGGCCTGGTAGAGTTCTTTTCGCTGGGATCGCCAACCATACCGGTATAGTCCCCGATAATGACCACCACCTGATGTCCCAGATCCTGAAATTGTTTTAATTTCCGGATGCCCACGGTATGCCCTAAATGGATATCCGGGGCAGTTGGGTCAAATCCCTGTTTAATCCGCAAAGGTTTTCCGCTTGTAAAGCTGCGTTCGAGTTTTGTTTTTAGCTCGTCCATTGGTATCAGATCTACTGTTCCGCGGGAGATTATTTTTAACTGCTCATTAACCGGAGGAAATTTTTCTGACATTTATGAAGCTCCTATTTAATTCTGAATTTCTTTTGCATGCGTTTTAGTTCCCGCTCCTGATCCCGTTTGGCAATATCCTGCCGTTTATCATATTCCCGTTTTCCTGTAGCCAGGCCTAGCTCAACTTTTGCCACACCTTTCTTGAAATATAACCGGAGAGGGATCAGGGTAAATCCCTTTTCCTGGACTTTACGATGCAAACGTTTGAGTTCATCTTTATGGAGTAATAATTTTCGTCGTCGCTCCGGCTCATGGTCGTGATAGCTTGCATCCGAATATGAGCTGATATTCAGGCCAATTAACCAGGCTTCTCCGTTCATAATCCTGGCATAACTGTCCTTGATGTTACACCGTCCCTGCCGTAACGATTTCACCTCGCTTCCAGTTAGCACCAGGCCAGCCTCCAGCTTTTCCAGAATCTGGTAATCGTGGAAAGCTTTCTTATTGGTGGTAATAATTTTGATGCCTTCGTCCATAATCCGGTTTTATCTTAAAATGAAGCAAAAAATAGGTATTCCTGTCAGTTTATTCAAGGAGATTTTTGAATAAAAATCAGTGACTTTCGACTATTTGAACTGTTTAATTACAGGGTAATACCAGGAATATGTTTTTATTTTTTGACATCTCTTCACGAATTGTTTAATTTCAATAAGTTATGTTCATCATAATGAAGGCTGGTTATGGATATCAAATTTGAAGTTAAGAAACAGGATGATGTAGTCATATTTACTATTCTTGATAAGGACATTACTCACCAGAATGCTGCCTCTTTTAAGGAAAAGCTGTTTGTTGAAATTGCCCAGGGGAACAACCGGATTATTCTTGATTTGAAAAATGTGAATGAATTGGATAGCTCCGGGCTGGGTGCGCTTCTTTTTGGTAAACGCCAGGCAGATAATGCCGGGGGTAATATTTTACTGGTATCGGTTAGTCCAGCAGTCCAATCCATGATTCGAATTGCCCAACTTTCCCGCGTATTTGCCACATTTGAAACAGTTGAAGAAGCATTGAAGGAACTACAGAAATAAGAACTATTTCCGGAAATGTTTGTATAATCTATTCGTTTACTATTTAATCATTATTCATTGCAGTTAAGGTTATTCATGGATTGGGCAGAAAAAAAGGTTGTTTACATTTCGATACTGGTTTCCCTCCTGCTCCATTTAATTTTATTTATCCTCTTTTTTGAATTGAATCTCTTTGCCTTTGCCGATGTAAAAACCCCGGAAACACCCAAGCCACTGGAATTTGTGTTCGAACAGCCACCACCTCAACCTAACGCTAAAGAAAAAGGGCCGGAAAAATTTTATGAAGTTGTGGAAAATCCAAACGCTACCAAGGATAAACCGGACAATTCCAACATGTTGTCAACCGCCTTTTCCCAATCCAGAGCCCCGGAGAAATTGCCCGGACAATTACACGCTGTACCGGGAAGTCCGGATGAAAACAAGCAGGAAGAGCAGGTAAATAAACAGGAGCAGCCTCAGGAGAAAATCTTAAATACACCGGATAAGAACTTGCTGGCCTTTAATGAAAACCGGTCTTTCGATCGCTCAGCCCTCACCGGTAAACGGCAGGAACAAACCCCGGAAGTGGAAACCGGGCAGAATACCAGAGGCGAGAATCCGAACCGTCCAAGAGGATTTGATGCGGATCTGGTAGGAGATTTTGCCCTGAGCACCTATCAGTGGGACTGGGCACCTTATTGGTTGGCATTTAAAAGAAAACTGAATCGCGTCTGGTTTGCGCCACCGGCCTATTATGAACTTGGATTAATTTATGGCCATACTATACTCAGGTTTAAGATTACCCGCGATGGCCGGATGTACGATCTTGAAGTTTTACGCCAGGTCGGACATGCTTCCCTGGAGCAGAGTTCGGTAAGCGCTATCCAGGCGGTGTTTCCTTTTTTGCCGCTTCCGAAAGATTTTCCGGAAGAGTATCTTGAAGTAACTATAAAAATGATTTATCCCAATCTGCGTGAGTTGAGTGCTTCAGCAGATGATCAATAATAACTAATTGAAAATGAGCCTGATAATGAGTGACCTAAATCCAAATAAATCAGTATGGGGAAATTATGATTGAAATTTTTGTAAAGGGCGGCTGGGTGATGTATCCGCTGTTATTCAGTTCGGTATTGGCACTGAGTGTGGTAATTGAAAGATTTTGGTATTTGAGGCGAAAAAAAATTCTGGTACCGGAAATCATCGGGGTACTGGATCAAATCAAATCGCCCGGTGATCTCCAGATGGCCAAATCGATTTGTGAAAAATTCAAAGGTCCATTCTCCAGAATTGTGCTTACCTCCATCGAAAATCAGGATCTGCCACCGGATGAACTCCGGATGCTGGTGGAAGATGGTGGCCGCCAGGAAGTCCGTATTTTGCAAAGAGGTTTAGTCACCCTTGAAACCATTGCCGCCATTGCCCCTTTACTGGGCCTATTAGGCACTATTTTGGGAATGATAAAAGTTTTTAATGTCATCGAAACGCTGGGTGTTGGTCAGGCCAAAGCCCTGTCGGGTGGTATTTCGGAAGCCCTTATCACCACCGCGGCAGGTTTGCTAATTGGCATTCCGGTTCTGATTGCCTATAATTATTTTAATCACCGGGCGGAAGCCTTTATTCTGGATATCGAAAACCATGTGATTCTATTGTTGGATAAATTAATCCGGTTTCAGCGAAAGGATAATTACCAGGAGATGGAAGAAATTAGTCTCCGAAAAAAGTAAAATATTTTTTAAAACCAAATAAACGATTTACAGGAAATTATGAATTATACTGACATTATCCCTCGTTTTTTACTAGTCCCGATTATCATGATCGCTTTACTCGTGTTAAGCTGTATGCAAAGTTACATGCCACAATCCAACTGGGAACTGCAGGAATATAATGGCACAGATTTTCGGATCTTACCCAATGATGTAAGAACAGACTTGGAAGCCTATAAATCCAGCAGAATTGCCTGGGTTGGCATTATTCAGGAAAGTGAATTTTATGAGAACCCGGACAATTATGAGGTTCTTTTACTGATGCAACACCGGTATTTTGACTGGCAAGTGGATTACTCGATGACCAAATCGAAATACCTGGTTTCCGCCGAAGGAGAGGGCTTGTTTCAAACATCCTGGCGGCTTACCAAAGATGCCGATCTTCCCTATTTTATGGATCGATTCAGTGCCGGGAATCTGGCCATTGTTTATGCCACACCGGATACGGTTATCAATGATGTTGTGCTGGTAAAGAGCAGATATATCCGAATTCTGGATAAAAGTGAATTTAATGCTACGGAGTTAAATTATATACCTGAGCAGCGGCTCAAACCTCCCTATAAAACTCCAGGTAATTGAAAATCGGATTTTATAGCACAATAATTAAAAACATCCGGTAAATGATTTCAGAGATGTTGTGTTAAATTAAAAGGTCTGATATTGAACTAACCTCATACCCGCGGGCTCGGATAGTTTCTATCAATTTTGGCAGGGCTTCAAAAACATGATTCCCGTTACGGTGGGAGCCTAAATGCATCAAAACAATCACCCCCTTTAAACCATTTGGATGTTCATCGTCCACAGAAATGAAATGTTCGTATATCTGCTCTGGCGTGCGATATAACTTCGACGATTCATCCACAACCCAGTCATAGGTATCAAAATCGCTGGTCCAGCGGATATGCAGGTAACCAACTTCTGCTGCCCAGGTCAGGATCTCTTGATTATACTCCCCATACGGCGCCCGCCAATAGGGTTTTAAATGTTTTCCGGTGATCAGGAAGAACAGGCTGTCCGTTTTGACCAATTCTTTCTGCAAGAGTGGGCGATCGACATCCTGTCTGGTCAGGTGGTTATAATTTTCAGTATAGGTAGTCAAATGCGGATGAGTATAAGTGTGATTGCCTATTTCGTGACCATCCTCAACCATTTGCCTCACCAGGTCTTTATGCCGCTGCATAAAATTTCCGGTCAAAAAAAGCGTACAATGTAAATTGTATTGCTTCAAAATGGTCAGAATTTCCAGGGTGTGGGCATCATCGGATCCGGCATCAAAGGTAAGGGCAATCTTTTTCTGTTCCGGAAATGCCCGTTCCACCGATCGTCGAAGCAATTCTACCTTATCGTTCCGGTAATAAACATTCACCCGGTTTGAATATACCGGATTTTGAGATTCATCCAGGGTTAATATCCGGACGTCATTCAATCCGTATTCCAGTGGTAAACGAATAGTGCTTTTCCCGGATGATTTAATAATTTCCTGATGCACCGGTATTTTATTCCGCCAGATATTTAAAATTGAGTTTTTCCCAAGTTCGAGGTCGAAGGCATAATAATTTTTATTTTGGTTAATGTTAGTTGTATCTCCCTGCGCAGTATTGTACTGGTAGTTTTTAAGGTAGTCGGAGATCTGCCGGAGCGATAAGGTATCCTGCACCGTGGTATCCGGAATAACCGGAGGGTTATTGTTGATTCTATGGAGAAGGTATAGGAATTGGATAAGAATGATAAACAATAAGAGATAGTTGAAGGATAAAGACTTAAATCGAGGTTTATTTAATAATTTTGGTAGTTGAAGAATTTTATACTGGATGAAGCATTTATAACCGCAGAAAAAATGGTGATTGAGTTTGATCCGGCAGGTGGTACAGATATAACTTTTACAATGGTAACACCGGTGACGGGCATTCTTTTCAGGATGGTTTTTACAGGATTTTGTCGCCATTCAAATTTAAATTTTAAAAAGTCTCTGCCCTAAGATGAATTAATCTTCCTTTCTGTCATTATCGAGATTATTTGAATATAGTTTATGGTGTTCACAATAATTTTTTTCAAATATTACTTTTGGAACTATACCAATATTCAACCGGCCATTTGTTTTTCAGCGCATATTCCTTCAGTTTTGGCCGGGGATTTACAGCAATGGCGGTTCCAAATAATTTCATGTGATCAAGATCCGAATGATGGTTGGCAAAAACGATTGATTGCTTAAAATCGAGCCCGATATCCGGGGCAGCCTTTTGCAACAGCTGGGTTTTGCGGTGACCATAAGGGTGAAGCCCGTTAAGTCGACCGGTAAATAGTCCATGAGCAGATTGCATTTTAGAGGTTATTACGAAATCGGGTTTAAGTTTGGCTGTAAGAACTTCGGTAAGAAAATCCGGGGATCCGCTCATAATCAGGATTTTATAATCCAGGCGTCGGTATTTTTCAATGGTCTGCACTCCCAATTTTGAAATATCCGGCCAGACCTGCTCTCGGACAAAACGAACGCCATTCTCCTTTACCGGTTTAAATGGAAGCTCTTTGAGATAATATTTATTGTTTTTAAATGCCTCTACCCAATCTCTGGTGATAAGATAATAACATGCATATAAAGCATAATAGAAAATATTTCTAAAGGGCAGATAACCATGGGAGAGCAGATAAAGAATATATTTTTTTTCCATCGATGTTGGCGGATACAATGTGCCATCCACATCGAAGACAGCCCATTTTGCCATGGATTAAGCGTCTCCTTTTAAAGAACGGGGTAAGTATTTATCGAACAGGTAAAATCTGCCGTCAACTAAAACCGGTATGCCACGGATCAGGTTAAATGCGACCATAACCCACACAATAATTGTAGTGAGATAAACGCCGGTTCTGAACCAGCTTAATGGGACAGGTTGCAAGCCATCCCGGAATCCCCGTTTAAGAGCCAGTATCAATCCCAGCAGCACAAAAGCGACCACTTTGGAAACACCGTATATAGCTCTGCTGAATCTTGAGGCGGTGAGAAATTGGGTCAGGGAGGATTTCATCATGGTTTTATCACCAAACGGTGTTTTTCCTTCCCGGGAATAGGCCACGCTACGCAGGGTGTCCACCAAAAAACTCCGGGTAACAAAAATGAGCGGGACCCAGAAATTAAGCACACCCATTGCCGTATAGAATATAAGATAAATATGTTCCACGATCCGGTCCCCGGTAATATCGAATAACGCCCCGAAGTCCGAGGCAACGCCCAGCTTCCGCGCCACATAACCATCCAGCGAATCCAGATATATTACCAGGATAGTAAGTAATACTGCAAGTAAACGGAGATAAAATCCGGCCTGAAACAAAAGAATGACCAGAAAAACCAGGATAATCCGGCCCAAAGTAATAATATTTGCCGCCACGCTAATTCTCCCAAACTAAATATGACTAATACAGCTTACTATTTTTTCCAAATGTAAGAAATTTATGGAAATTTCTAAACAAAAAACGATTATCAGTATGAGAGATCCGGTAAATAGCCCTGAACCGAACATTTTGGCTATTTAATAATCAGGATTGTATCCGCAATACGGGAACATTATTTTGCAATATGACTGATAATGCCCGAGTTTTACAATATGAAATAAATCCCAGGGAATTTGATCATTACCCGATAGAATGGCCTGCCATTTTCGGGAGATCTGCTCCACTTGCTCTGGAAATTGGTTGCGGCAATGGTGAGTTTCTGGTGGCATGGGCTAAATCCCGACCATCCTGGAATTTTGTTGGAATTGAACTTTCCCTGGCCTCGGCGGAACGGATGCAAATCAGAATTTACAGGGAAAAACTGAACAATGTCCGGATTATCCGGGACGATGCCCGTTTTGCCGTTTGTGAACTATTCCCGGATCAGAGTCTGCATTACATTATGGTGAACTTTCCGGATCCCTGGCCCAAGGATAAACATCGCCAGCGCCGGCTAATTCTACCCGGCTTCATTCGGGTGATGTCATCTGTGCTGGAGATGGATGGTGTTTTCGAGCTGGTTACAGATCAGGGATGGTATGCCAACGATGTCTTGTACTATTTTAGGGAAGAAAACTCATTTGAAACTTCGCAGGTGGAGAGTGAATTTATTCGGGAAGTATCAACCAAATATGAACGGAAATGGAAAGCCCTGCAGCGAAAAAACTTCTGTGTTCGGGCAGTTAAAAAGAAAAGTATTCCCATTTCCAGAATTATGGAGAGAAAAATGCCTCATGTAATCATCAAAGAGCCGATTAAGCCTGAGAAAATCAATCGCCTTAAAGGTCTGGTTGAAAAAAAGGCTGGGATAGTCTATAAGATTATAGATGTATTTCGAGATCTCAGCGGCGAAGCTTTCCTGTTGCGAATGGTAACCGCTGATGATGACTATACCCAAAACTTCTTTATTCTGGTGGCGACCTATGAGCAGGGATTCATTGTAAAGATTGATCCGGGATATCAGCCCTACCGCACACCGGCGGTTAAAGCAGCAGTCACGGAGATAGGTCAACGACTAAAAACTTAAATGAGATGGTTGGAAACAATTTTAAAAATACAATGTTTTTTTGACCTCTCTAAACTATAAAAAATCAGGATTTATCGCATATTCTTCAAATTATTTTTCAATTGACTTTATATGGTCATTCCAGTATATTTTTCGCTTGCTTGTTTAGCAAGTGATATAACTATCAAATTTTTCCTTTTAAGAACGGAGGTCAATTTTTCGGATGCGTCGAAAATTAACAATTAAAGCTATCATTGTCCTGTTTTTCTTAGTGCTCTTCATGTATCTGTTATATCCTACCATAAAGTTCAATTACCTTTTAAGCAAAACGGGAAAAGAAGATCTAAAAATAGAAAATCCCAAGGAGTATGAAAGGTTACTGGATAATTCCATTAAGTTGGGTCTGGACCTGCAGGGCGGTATGCACGTGGCAATGGAAGTGGATGTAGAGGAACTCGCAAAAGCCCTGGCTAAAAATAAAGATCAAAGATTTGAGGAAGCCTGGGAAGAAGCCAGAACCATTTCTGCCAATGAGGACAGGGATTTTCTAACGGTCTTTGCCCAAAAGCTGCAGGAAAAAGGAACTGACCTGGCCCGGTACTATGGAACAAAATCGTTGCGTGACCAGGGGGAAATATTGGATTACCTCAGGAAGCAATCTACTGAGGCGGTTAATCGCTCTTTGGAAATTTTAAGAAACCGGGTGGACCAGTTCGGTGTATCGGAACCCACCATTCAAAAAGAGGGCACCAAACGAATTATCATTGAACTTGCCGGGGTTACCGATCCCCAGCGTGTTCGTGGGATTTTGGGTAAAACGGCCTTACTTGAATTCCGATTGCTAAAGGATGCGGAAATTACCCGCAATGTGGCCGCGAAAATAAATGAGTTTATTCAGGGCAAGATCGGTTTCGAGGATTCAACTGATGTAACCAAGGAGCCGAAAGATACCTCAATTGTCACCCCGGAAGAACTCTTTGGTGAGACGGAGCAGGCACCTGCTGATACCTCTCAAAAGGATTCATTGAGTATAGCACGGGAAAAGTTATTTAAAGAAAATCTGTTTTTTAGCTACCCAGGGGATCCGCAAAGATTGCTGGTTCCCAAAGAAAATGAAGCCAGGCTAAAGCTGATATTGCAGGATCCTGAGATCCAAAAAATAATTCAGACCGAAGCTGGCGATGCTGAATTCCTCTGGGGTAAACTCGATCCTACCGGTGAGTACTATGGAATCTACCTGGTTGATAAGCAACCGGAGATGACCGGTGAAACCATTACTGATGCCTTTGCCCAGCCCAGCAGCGGATACGAGGCTGGAACGATTGGAAAGTTTGAGGTTTCACTTACCTTTAATAGCGATGGCGCCCGAATTTTCTCCAGGATTACCGGGGCGAATTTGAATAAACGGTTGGCCATTGTTTTGGATAACGTTGTTCATTCCGCTCCCACTATTCAGGCGAAAATCCGTGATGGCCGGGCACGAATTACCGGCCTGGAAACCATGCAGGAAGCACAGGACCTGGCTGTGGTTCTGAAAGCCGGTGCCCTACCGGCTCCGGTTAAGCTTCTGGAAGAGCGAACTGTCGGACCATCCCTGGGAAGGGATTCGATCAATAAAGGTACCAGTTCTGCAATTATTGGGCTAATTTTAGTAGCAATTTTTATGATTTTTTATTACAGGTTTTCCGGATTCGTAGCGGATATCGCCCTCATTTTTAATATCATTATTCTGCTGGGAGTTATGTCTTATTTCCATGCAACACTCACTTTACCTGGTATTGCCGGAATTATCCTGACGATTGGTATGGCGGTAGATGCCAATGTACTGATTTTCGAGAGGATCCGGGAAGAGCTGGATAAGGGTAAAACGGTCTGGTCTTCTATTGAAACCGGATACGGTCGGGCGGTAATTACGATTCTGGATGCCAACGTGACCACACTGATCGCCGGAGTAGTACTGTACAATTTCGGTTCGGGACCGATTAAAGGTTTTGCTTTAACCCTAATGATTGGTATTGTCGCCAGTATGTTTACCGCTATTTATGTTACCCGCACCATATTTGAAGTTCTGCTGGAAAGAAAAATGATTAAAAAATTGAGCATTTAAAATTAAATGCTGTGAAGAGAAGGAGATACATTTAACATGCGATTTTTCAGGGACACACATTACAAATTTATGCAAGTTCGCAAGATTGCCTATCTGGTTTCAGGATCACTCATTTTAATTTCAATCATTTCGTTGATTTTGCATGGTGGTCCGCGCTATAGCGTCGATTTTCGCGGCGGTACATTTATGGAAATCCGGTTTGAAGATAAAGAAAATCCCCAAAAACCAATTAACATTGAGATCAGTAAAGTCCGGGATGTGTTTAATGATTTTGGCTTGGGTACCGCAGAAATTAAGCACTACGGATCAACTCAGGAAATTTCTGCCCGGGCAGATGTCACCCAGAATACCGATCAGCTATTTCACGATATCGTCGGCAAGTTGTCGGAGAAATTTCCCAATTATAATGTCATAGAAATGCGTAAGGAAACAGTTGGACCAAAAGTTGGTAAAGAACTGGTGGGAGCAGCTATTCTGGCAATTCTGTGGGCGATTGTTTTTATTTTAATTTATATTATGTGGCGGTTTGAATTTCGCTTTGGAGTGGGTGCGGTTATTGCCCTGGTCCATGATGTGACCATCACCGTAGGCATTTTCTCTTTGCTGAATATTGAAATCTCCATTGCCATTGTTGCAGCCTTGTTAACCATCGTCGGTTACTCACTGAATGATACTATTGTGGTTTTTGACCGGATCCGTGAAAATCTGAAATCTCTTAAACGCCAGGCCTTCGATTATGGCGATGTGGTGAACCGAAGTATTAACGAAACCCTGAGTCGTACCATTATTACCTCCGGAACCACTATGCTGGTGGTAGTGATTCTGTTTTTCTTTGGCGGTGAGGTGATAAAGAATTTTGCCTTTGCTCTTATTTGTGGTATTGGGGTGGGTACATACTCCTCAATCTTTGTGGCTTCTCCTATCCTGGTAGAATTTGAAAAAAGGAAAGTCTCCAAGTTAAAGGGGGTAGCTCGATAGAGCTAAATTAAAAAAAGTCTCATTTAACGGGAAAAATAAAAATGCAAATTTCCGAAAAAAAAGAAAACGATGTTACTGTTCTGAATCTGGATGGCAGTTTAATGGGTGGGCCGGAAGCAGTTTCTCTTAATGAAAAAATAAATCGTTTGCTGGACGAAAAATCGTTGAAAGTCGTCCTGAATCTTGAACAGGTGGAGCGGGTCAACAGTAGCGGACTGGGAATATTGATCAAAGCTCTGACAACTTTTAAGAGGAATGGCGGTGAGCTCAAACTTGCCCATGTCAGTCCGAAGATTGAAAACCTTTTGGTTATGACCAAATTAAATACCATCTTTGAATCCTATGAGACAGAAGAGTCCGCGGTAAATAGTTTCTAAAAAGTGTATGGATTTATCAGAAAAAAATGTTAAGCTCCGGTAATTTTGCCGGAGTTTTTTATTTAAGGAGGAAAGTAATGCCGGTTACGGTGGTTATTGGTGCACAGTGGGGGGATGAAGGAAAAGGAAAGATTGTTGATATACTGAGTGCCGAAATGGATTATGTTGCCCGGTATCAGGGAGGGGCCAATGCCGGGCACACCATTAATCTGCAGGGCAAACAGTATATTCTGCACCTGGTCCCGAGTGGCATCCTGCACCGTGAGACAGCCTGCATCATCGGAAATGGTGTGGTGGTTGATCCCCGGGCTTTAATAGATGAAATTTCATTTCTCAAAGAAAAGGGGATCTCGGTAAAAGATCGGTTATTCATCAGCGATCGGGCGCATGTGATTTTTCCCTACCATAAAATTATCGATCAGTTGAATGAACTGGGGGACGACAGTAAAAGAATCGGTACTACCGGCAGAGGTATTGGACCGGCCTATGTGGATAAAGTCAATCGTACTGGCTTTAGGATGGTGGATTTCCTCAAGGAGACGGATCTGGAAAAATGGTTAAAGGAAAAATTTTCTGAAGTAAAACATCGTTTTGGGAACCGGATAAAGAAAATCGACTTTGATGAAGAAAAAGCGATTGCTGAATCACTTGAATTTGGCCGGTACCTAAAACCTTATATCACTGATACGAGTGTTATCTTGAATGAAGCAGTAAACCAGGATAAACGAATTCTACTTGAAGGTGCCCAGGGGACTTTACTCGATGTCGATCACGGGACGTACCCCTTTGTGACCTCATCAAATCCGGTGAGTGCCGGGGCCTGTACCGGGACGGGAATTGGGCCGACAAAAATTAGCCGGGTAGTGGGAGTGATGAAGGCATATACCACCCGGGTGGGCGAAGGTCCGTTTCCCACTGAATTAATCGGCCAGGAAGGGGAAAACCTGCGTGAAGTCGGTAAGGAATTTGGCGCAACCACCGGACGTCCGCGGCGCTGTGGCTGGTTCGATTTAGTGATTGCCCGGTATGCTGCCAGAATAAATGGATTGACCGAAATCGCCCTGACCAAACTGGACGTTTTGGATAAATTACCCGCTATTAAAGTGTGCACAGGATATGAATATCAGGGGAAGTTGCATGCCGAGTTTCCGGCGGATTTGGAAATCTTACATTCTTGTAAACCGGTTTATAAAAACTTGCCCGGATGGGAAGTTGGTATCACAGATGTTGAAAATTTCGAAGGTCTCCCACAAAATGCCCGGAATTATATAAAATTTTTGGAAAAAGAAATCGGTGTACCAGTATCCATGGTTTCAGTAGGCCCGATGCGGCGGAAGACCATTTTCCGGTAATATTTCGGCAACGTGAAATCCGACAGTCAAATTCATAATCAAAGGTTCATTATATGACACAAGTAAATCAGGAAAGTGAGAAGGAAAAAAAGAAACCCTCTCAAGTAATTGTTGATGCTTTTAAAGAACTTGGTGAAACACTGGTTGCTTTTGTAAAGGCACCGCGGGCGCTCTGGGGAATCAATCTGCCATATATTCTGGAAGGCTTGGTTTATTTTGGAATTTTAACCATTCTCGGTAAATACTGTTCGGAAAATATTGGTTTAACCGATCCCCAGGCTGGCTGGGTATATAGTGCGGTTACTGGTGGAATTACCTTTGCCATGTTACTGTTTGGCGGCGTGTCCGATAAAATTGGGGTTCGCAAATCCCTGGCCCTGGCCTTCGGTATTATGATGATTGGTAGGGTATTCATTTCATTGTCCGGTACCCTTCCGTTAGGAACCGGCATTACCTCCACTTCTTTTTTTGTGATGTCGTTCGGACTTCTACTGATGGTGAGTGCTTACGGCCTGTACCAGCCTGCTGCGTATGCCGGGGTAAAACGCTATACCAATCCTCAAACTGCGGCAATGGGATATGCGGTAATTTATGCTTTAATGAATCTGGGTGCATTTATATTCGGGCCTATCTCATCCTTAACCCGGCATCATTTCGAAAGTGTTTTCCCGCCAAATGGTTTAACCGCGGTATTCTGGGTGCTGGTGGGAATTACTTTTCTTTCCCTCATATTAACCCAGGTTATTATCACCAAGAAGGTGGATAAAAGAGCGGTAGAGCGGGTGGCGATTGAAACGAAAAATTTGCGTTTGAAGAATGGTGAAGCGCCGGCGCCGGATGAAGAAAAGAAACCGGAAAAACCTGCCGGACCTAAGATAGATAATAAACCTTTTTTCATTTACCTTTCGTTAGGGATTCTCTCCCTCATATTAACTTTGTTGGTGCTGGTTAAAGCGATACGTTTTCCGGAGAGCGTGGCATTTACCCTGCTCACAATATTTGCTGTTCTGTCATTTTGGGAATTTATCCGGAAACGCCCCGATCATCCATTCCGTGATACCCGCTTTGTGGCTTTTATTTTTATCCTGATTCCGGTTCAAACTTTATTTGCCCACAACTGGCTTACCATTCCCTACTACCTCGACCGGGCGTTTGCCGGTACCTGGGTGGGAGACCATTTTGAAATCTTATCTAACTTAAATCCTATCATTATTTTTGTTGTTACCCCGATTATTGCCGGTTTAACTGCCCGGGCTAATGTTTACCGGATGATGATCCTGGGTACTTTTGTCATGGCCGCCCCCACTTTTATTCTGGTGGCCGGTCCCCATGCCATTCTTTTTGTGCTATACATTATCATCATGTCTGTGGGAGAAGCCATGTGGCAGCCCCGCTTTCTGCAATGGATTGCGGAAATTGCTCCGGAAGGCAAAACCGGGGCTTACATGGGGATTGGACAATTTCCCTGGTTTTTAACCAAAGTAATAACCGGCCTATACTCAGGTTATTTTGTATCTGCCTATCTTCCACTGCCCGAAAGCGGGTTGCCAACTCATTCCGGTCACATGTGGTTAATTTACGGAATTATCGCCATGGTTTCACCGATAG